>DATFCB010000589.1:0-6307 GCA_035253525.1 Pyrinomonadaceae bacterium
TTTCAGGTGATGTCCAGACTGTTCGAGGGGCCACGGGGCTCTACGGTCAGCGTCCGCTGGGTCGGCGCGGACGGGCGCATGCGGACGACCAACCTCCGCCGCGAGTGGCGCGAGCGCGATTCGAGTCTGCGCGTGCGGCGCGTGCGCGGCGGGGACATAGGCGTCGTCGAGTTCGACGTTTTCACGGAGGAGGTCGCGGGGGCGTTGGTGCGTGCGCTCGACCACGAGCTGCGCGGCGTGCGCGGCCTTGTCGTTGACCTGCGCTACAACGGCGGGGGCGAGACGGAGGCGATGACGGAGGTCGCGTCGGCCTTCCTGCCCGCGGGCCGCAGCCTCGGACGCTTCACGGATCGCCTCGGGCGCTTGCAGTTCGAGCCGTACACGCGCGCCGCGCTGCTCTTCGCCCCGGACCGCATCAAGACTTTCCGCGGGCGCGTCGTTATCCTGACCTCTGAGCGCACGTCGAGCGCGGCGGAAATCTTCGTCGCGGCTTTGAAGGATGCGGGCCGCGCGACCACCATCGGCCAGAGCACCTGCGGCTGCGTGCTAGCCATACGACGACGCCACGTCCTGCCCGACGGCGGTGAGTTGACCGTCAGCGAGATGGACTACCAGACGGCGGCGGGCGCGCGCCTCGAAGGGGCCGGCCTCGTCCCGGACGAATTGATCGCGCTCGACCGCCAGGACCTGCGCGCCCGCCGCGACCGCGCCTTCGAGCGCGCCGTCGAGCGCCTTGAGCCGTCCCACCCCTAACCGTGCAAGAACGGCGGGGCGCGAGCATTCTTCCGGTGTCGGCCGATTTTCAGGGAACCTGTCAGGGCCCGCGCGCGTGGTAGCAAAAGCGCGTTCGGGCTTACGTCCGCCGAAGAAGAGTGGCTTTCATAAAGGAGATTCCGATGAGACTACAAAAGCACCTTTACGGTTTCGTGGTCTTTGTAATCATTCTCACCTCGGCTGTTTTCATCTACGATTACATCCACGGGCTGTACCCGAAAAGGGTTCGCGTCCGTTATGACGACCCGGTTGCAGCGCCTTCGACAAACGTGCCGCCCGCAGCGACGCCGGAGCTGATAAGCTACGATACCAAGCTCGTCTCCCTGGACTTCATCAACAAGCAGAGCTACACGGCGCTGGAGCTTAGACTCGGCGCGGGCCAGCCTGCGCCCGACAGGCTCTGGGTCACGACCTTTTTCTTCGCGCCCAAGTACCCCGGCCGTGGCTGGACAACCAGGAGAGAGATTCGCCGGCCGTTCGCCGATGGCGACGTGAGCTATACGGTCGCCAGCGGCCCATGCAACTGGTGCGGGGACTCGGACGCTCCGAAGGCCGGGTATTTCGCACGCGTCTACGTCTCGACTGAGGCCGGCGACGATTCCGATGTTTTGGAGTCCCGGTTCAGCCGCGAGATTACGACCGCCGTCCCCGTCGTAGTTCAGGCCGAGCGCAAGACCAGGCGCTGACCGCAAAGGGGCGTGCAAGTTCTGACGCCCTCCTCCATTCAAGACGGCGTGATGAGTGAACAGCACTTCGCGCGCGCTTCGTCCGAACGGCCACGGGCCGCTGTCGGCGTTGCGCGCGTTGCCGTGTAGCTTCTTAGTGTGCGCCGAAGAGCGCCGGAGGATATTTCGATGAAGAACGATGACGGACAGGCTCGTTCAAGGTCTGGGCGGAACAGATTATTTAAAGGACTGCGCGCGGGAGGCAAGGGCCAGGCGCTCGTCGCCCTCACAATCGCGGCCGCGCTCTTTCTCTCGGCGTGCGCGGGCAGGAACAGTGACACAACCACTCAAGACGGCGCATCCAGGAACTATCCGAGCCAAACAGTCGCCTCCGGCACGGTCGCCGCTTCACCCATGGCGGAGATCGCCGCCGACAAGGCCGAAGAGCGGACGGGCAATGCGGAGCAGTACGAGCACATTGACGAGAACCCTTTCCTCGAAGCCGCGCGCGCGCCGCTCTCGACCTTCTCGATTGACGTTGACACGGCCTCTTATAGCAACACGCGCCGCTTCCTCAAAGAAGGGCAGCTCCCGCCGAAGGACGCCGTCCGCATTGAAGAGTTAATCAACTACTTCTCTTACGACTACCCGCAGCCTGTCGGCGAAGCTCCCTTCTCAGTCACGGCCGAAATCTCCGAAGCGCCCTGGAACCCACAGCACCGCCTCGTCCACATCGGCCTCCAGGGCAAGCGGATTCCGATGGAGAACATGCCGCCCGCGAATCTGGTCTTCCTGCTGGACGTGTCTGGCTCCATGAACGACCCACGCAAGCTCCCGCTCGTCAAGACGGCGATGCGGACGCTGGCCGAACAACTGACCGCGCGCGACCGCGTGGCGATGGTCGTCTACGCCGGCTCAAGCGGGCTCGTGCTGCCCTCGACGCCGGGCGACCGCAAGGGCGACATTCTCTCCGCGATTGACCGCCTCGAAGCCGGCGGCTCGACCAATGGCGGCCAGGGCATCGAGCTGGCCTACAGGACGGCGCAGGAGAACTTTATACAGGGCGGCGTCAACCGCGTCATCCTCGCGACCGACGGCGACTTCAACGTCGGCGTCACCAGCGAAGGCGACCTCGTCCGCCTCATCGAAGAGAAGCGCCAGGGCGGCGTCTTCCTCTCCGTCTTAGGTTTTGGCACAGGCAACATCAAAGACTCCACGATGGAGAAGCTCGCAGACCGTGGCAACGGCAACTACGCCTACATTGACTCGCTCGGCGAGGCGCGCAAGGTTTTGGGCGAGCAGATCGGCGGCACGCTCTTTACGATTGCGAAGGACGTGAAGATTCAGGTCGAGTTCAACCCGAAGCAGGCCGCGGCCTACCGCCTGATTGGCTACGAGAACCGGCTGCTCCGCGACCGCGACTTCAACGACGACACGAAGGACGCGGGCGAGATCGGCGCGGGCCACACCGTCACGGCGCTTTACGAAGTCGTCCCCTACGGGCAGAAGTTTGAGAACCCCGGCGTTGACCCGCTGAAGTATCAGCAGCCCGTCAAGCCGTCCGAGATGGCGAACAGCAACGAGTTAATGACGGTCAAGCTGCGCTACAAGGAGCCCACGCAGGACCAGAGCAAGCTCGTCAGCGTCAGCCTCGCGGACTCCAGGGCGAAACTGGGCGCGGCCTCGCAGAACTTCAAGTTTGCCTCGGCGGTCGCGGCCTTCGGGATGCTCCTGCGGGATTCAAAGTACAAGGCCGACGCCGACTACAACAAGGTGCTGGAACTGGCGCGCTCTTCCGTCGGCCCGGACTTGCAGGGCTACAGGTCTGAATTCATCGAACTCGTAGAGGCGGCCCGAACTCTCTCTTCGCAACGCGCGTCGAGAGACTAACAGAGCCCATCTCTTTACTTTGCGTCTTTGCGCCTTGGCGTGAGGTTAAATTTCACGCCAAGGCGCAAAGACGCAAAGGAATCCGCAATCATTCGTAAGCTTCGTAAGATTGAAGCAGGGCGATGACTTCCTGCTGGTTGTGCTCCTGGGCGAAGCTGAGGGCCGTCTGGCCGCCTTTGTTCTTGAGGTGCGGGTCGGCTCCGGCCAGGAGCAGTGCTTTCACGTTCTCCACATTCCCGTAGGCGGCCGCCTCCATCAACGCCGTTTGGCCCAGATTGTTTACAGCATTAACGCTCGCTCCCGCGTCGAGCAGCGCGCGCAGGACTTCGCTCTTCGCGGTAGGTGCCGCGCTGTGAAGAGCGGTATTCTCATCCACGTCCTCTATATTAACGTCCGCCCAGGCCGCGAGCAGCGCGCGGACAATCTCCAGGGAGGCGTCCCCGTCCAGATTCATCAGGGCGGTTCGCCCACCCTGGTTTCTGACGTTCGGGTCGGCCCGCGCGGCCAGGAGCGTCTGGACGAACTCTAGCTGCCCGTTGGAGACGGCGGTCGCGAGCGCCGTGTTGCCCGCCCCCTCGTCAACCGCGTTCACGTCAACGCCCTGTGCCAGCAGGTTTTTGACCTCTCTCAGATTTCCTTCCCACACGGCCCGCACCAGAGGCGTACTCGGCAAGACTATTGTCATGTCGCCCATAATCGTCCAGTGTTGGAGCGTCACGTCAACACGCTCCCGCGCGCCGTCGCGCACGACGAGCCCCTTCTGCTCGAAGGCCGGGAAGCCAATCGCTTCGACGCGCAGCGTGTACACTCCCGCCTCCAGGGCCTGAAATTGATAAGCGCCCGTATAGTCCGAGGACACGGTCTCGGCCAGCCGGGTCGCCTCGTTGACGAGAGAAACTCTCGCGGCCACGATGCCCGCCCGCTCCGGGTCGAAGACGGTCCCGCTGAGCGACGCCGTTTGCCCGACGTGGACGAGGACGCGCCCGAGCGTCACCGCGCTCGCGGGTTGAACCACGACGGGTTGATTTCCGCCTGTGGGCCGCGCGGATTGGGCGGCGGCGTTTGAAGCCAGAGTGAGCGACGCCGTGAAGGCTCCGGCGGCGATGCGCGAGAGACGGCGCTTGATTTGTGTCAGCGGCGCGGCGCGCTCGGCCGTATGAAGGGTCCCGTCGGGACGCTTTTGATACCTGACGCAGAGTTTGCCCTCCGAGGCGGCGACCAACTTCATGGCCTCCTTTCGCGTGAACTTCGAGAGGTCGTGCACGTGCTTGCTGCAATGCTGACAGAAGCGTACCTGGTCGTTCCCCATCATCTCGTTCCAGTCGGCGGAGCAGGGAGTGGCGACGCGTATGCGGTCGAGAGCATCGGTCGGTTTAGGCATGGCTGTCTCCTTCTTGATATGCAGGTGGAAGTGGAGGGGAGACGGACGCGGCGGAAGGCCAAGCGCGATTGGCGGCCCGCGAGCCGCGCACACGCCTTAAAGCCTTGCCCTCATCAACCGCAATCACAGACCAGGAACGAGAAGCCGACGCGTGTCTTGCAGTTTGGGCTTGAGACGAAAGCGCGGCGCGCGATGGTTGTCTCAGGAGTTAAAAAATTCCCGCCGCCGTTTTGGAGATTGTGCCGACACCTCCGCGCGCAGCCCGTGCTATGATTCGCGCCGGATGAAATCTTTCGGCGTTGATCCTGAATCATGCTTTACCTTTCTCAAGTATTAAAACGCCCGATCCGCGACCTGGACGGCGAGCGCGTGGCGGCCATCAAGGACGTTATCGTCCGGCTCGGCGAGGACGACCACCCGCCCGTGACGGGCTTCGTCGCGCGCTACCGCCGGCGCGACTTCTTCCTCCCGCGCTGGCGCATGGCCGAGTTCGGCGAGCACGGCGCGCGGCTCAACTCGGACATCCTCGACCTACGCCCCTTCGCGCGGCGCGAGGGCGAAGTGCTCCTTGCGCGCGACGTGCTCGACAAGCAGTTGATTGACGTGGACGGCAAGCGCGTCGTGCGCGTCAACGACGTGCAGTTGATTGAGGCGGGCGGCGAGTTCCGCGTGACGGGCGCGGACGTGAGCTTGCAAGGGTTGTGGCGGCGGCTGATGCCCGCGGGCTTCGTCGGCTCCGGCCGCCCCGTGGAAGTCATTGACTGGGCCGACGTGGGTTATCTGGCGACGGACGCGGCGACAGTGCAGTTGAAATCTTCAAGCGACAAACTGGCACGGCTCCACCCCGTCGAGATCGCGCGCCTCGCTGAAGCGCTCTCTTACCATCACGGTTCGGAGATAGTCGAATCATTAGACGACGAGACGGCCGCGGAGACGCTGGAAGAGATGTCAGCCGAAGACCAGGCGCGCATCATCAGCGAGATGGACGAGGAGCGCGCGGCAGACATTCTGGAATGGATGTCGCCGGACGAGGCGGCGGACGTGCTGGGCGACCTGCCCGAAGAGAAGGCGGAAGACCTGCTCAACCGCATGGAGGGCGAGGAGCAGGCGGACGTGGCCGAGCTTCTGCCTTATGAAGACGACACGGCCGGCGGATTGATGACGACCGAGTTCGTCACTCTGCCGCGCGCTCTCACGGTGGGCGAGGCGCTGGCGCGGCTGCGCGAGATGGCCGAGACGCCGAATATGATTTATTACCTGTACGTCGTGGAGGAGGAGAACTCGTGGAAGCTCTGCGGCGTGATTGCGCTCCGCAGTCTGATTCTGGCCCCGCCTGATTACCCGCTCGAAGCCGTGATGCGCGACGACTTTCAGAGCGCCAACGCGGACGACTCGGCGCGCGAGGTGGCCGAGAAGATTGCCGAGTACAACCTGCTCGCCCTGCCCGTCGTTGACGAGGTCGGCGACATCCTCGGCATCATCACCGTGGACGACGCGATAGAGATGCTCCTGCCGAAGAACTGGCGGCAGCGCCTGCCAAGAGTGTTCGGTTGAATTGAGTGTGAGCCATAAGACATCTCACGCAAAGGCGCAAAGG
>DATFCB010000590.1:0-3811 GCA_035253525.1 Pyrinomonadaceae bacterium
TTTTGACTTCCGCAGACGTTTAAGATAGAACTCGCGCGCGCACGGGGCGGGGCTTGCCTGAGAGCCTTTCCTTTGGTCCATGTGCGCTCACGTTGTTCCTCGCGACGCGGCCCCGAGCTTCACCGATTTCATTACCGTCCACCTGAAAGAGCTTCTGAACAGGAAAGGAACCCCATGCCGAACCTCGATGCTCTCGACACACTGATCGCGATAGTCGTCGTCATCCTCATCCTCAGCCTCCTCGTGCAGTCCATCCAGTCGCTCATCAAAAGACTTCTCAAACTCAAGTCCAAAGAGATCGAAAAGTCGCTGGTCATTCTCTTCGACAACATCATCGAAAAGTACGAGCCGCCGAAGACGACCGCCACGCCCGGCACGCCCGCGCCGCCGGCCGCCGTGCCTGCGGACAACGCGGTAACGTCCAGGCAACTCGTCGGGAAAGTTCTCGAACAATTCAACGCCGCCGGCCGCAGCACGAAATTCAAAAACCCCGTCCTCGAATCCATCTCGAAAGAGGACTTGCTCAAAGTCCTGGCGCGGGTCGAGTCCAGGACCTTCCACTCCGGCTACGTAGAGAAGTTCGAGGGGCTCTACAAACAGGTCGCGGACCTTGAGCAGAAAATCAACTCGCTCGTCACGGGCGACCTCTTGCAGGGCGCGGCCAGCGCCAAGTTCGCCGAGATGAGTGAAGTGCTCTCGCCGCTCATCAACGACTTCAAAGCCATCGTCAGCGGCGGGTCGGTCAAACGGGACGTGCTCCTCGGCGACCTCCTCGCGCTGCGCGAGGTCAAGCTGAACGACGCGCTCGCGCTCCTCTCCTCCGCACAGGAGGCGGTCGCCAGGGACCTCGAAGCGGAACGCGCCGCGAAGAACGATCTGACCGTCGCCGCGCTGCAAGAACTCTCCAAGAGGCTGGCGGAGATAGCCAGGATCATAGGCCAACTCGGCCAGCGCGCGGACGATGCCTTCGGGTCGTTGCGCACCCAACTGGATCACGTCGCCAACTGGTATGACACCGTGATGCAGAGCTTTGAAGAGCGCTACAACCGCCACATGAAGAACGTCGCGATCTACATCAGCATCGGCGTGGTCATCTTTTTCAACGCCAACATCTTCCGCATCTACCGCAACATCTCGACCGACGATTTACAGCGCTCGCTCATCGTCAAGGCCGGCGAGAAGTTGATTGAAGAACCAAGCACCGCGACGAACGCGAACGCCGCCCCGAGCACCAACAACAACGCGCCTGGCGGCAACGCCACGGGAGGCGCGCCCGCGCAGACGCCGACGACTATAGAAGAGCTTAAGCAGGACATCGAAGCTATCAGAGGTTACTCAGCCAGTTCTCAGGCGCTTGGCTTTTCGCCCCTCACGTGGGGGCAGATAAACCGCTGGTTATCAACTTGGAGCTTCAACAATCCTGGGAGCAACTGGTGGGGCCACAGGTTATCTGATCTCAAAACGCTGCTCGGCTGGGCGCTGACCGTGTTGCTGCTCAGCGTCGGCGCTCCCTTCTGGCAGGACACGCTCGAATCGCTCTTCGGCGTCAAGAACCTGCTCCGCCAGAAGAGCAACACCCGCAACGTCGAAACACGCAGCGGCGAAGGACAGCCGCGAAGCTAAAAGCAGGGATGAGGGATGAGGGATGAGGGATGAAGGGAAAGCTCGTTGAAGCAATGATTCGGTGAGCGGTCCACTCAAACCCTTTTCATCCCTCATCCCTTCGTTTCGCCAGGTCGTGCACGACTTTGACCAAGTCTTCGGGGTCAACCGGCTTGGCGACGTGGAGTTGAAAGCCCGCGTCGAGGGCTTGGCGACGGTCGTCCTCGCCGGCATAGGCAGAGACGGCCGCTGCCGGGACGCGCCCGCCGCGCGCCGGGTCTAGAGCGCGGACACGCCGAATCAACTCGTAGCCGTCCTCGCCCGGCATCCCTATGTCGCTAATAATCACGTCGGGCGCGTCGCGCTCGATGGCGGCCAGCGCCTCGCTCGCGTTCGCCGCCGCGACGACCTCGGCCCCGCGCTTTTCCAGCACCGTTCGGAGCAACGCTCGCGCGTCCTCTTCGTCGTCAACTACCAGCACGCGCAACCCCGACAGGATTGCGGAATGCTGATTGTTGATTGCGGATTGTTCGTCCACCCGCTCGTCAATCCGCAATCCGAAATCCTTGTTCCGCAATACCGTGATGGGGAGTTGGACTTTGAAAGTCGCCCCGCGCTCGTTTCCGGCGCTCTCGGCGCAGACTGTCCCGCCGTGAAGCTCTACGAGGTGGCGGGCGATTGCCAGGCCCAACCCCAGCCCTCCGTGTAAACGCGTGGTCGAGCCGTCGGCCTGTCGGAAGCGGTCGAAGACGTAAGGCAGAAACTCCGGCGAGATGCCCTGGCCCGTGTCGCTGACAATTAACTCGACGTGCGAATCAACGCGCTCAAGGCGGATTTCGACGCGTCCGCCGCGCGGCGTGAACTTGACGGCGTTCGAGATCAGGTTCCAGGCCACCTGCTGAAGCCGCGCGGGGTCGCCCGCGACCGGCCCGGCCAGCGGGTCAAGCTGTGTGCGCAGCTCTATGCTCTTGGCGGCGGCTGCGGGGAGCACCGCTTCCATCGCGGCCTTGACGACCGGGACCAGTTCCGTCGGGCGCGTGTCCAGGCGCAGTTTCCCGGTGATGATGCGCGACACGTCGAGCAGGTCTTCGACGAGTTGCGCCTGCGCCTTCGCGTTGCGCTCGATTGTTTCGAGGGCGTGCGTGGCCGTCGCCTCGTCCAGTTCCATCATCCGCAGCATCTTCGTCCAGCCGAGAATGGCCGTGAGCGGCGTGCGCAATTCGTGCGAGAGCGTGGCGAGGAATTCGTCCTTCAGACGGTTGGCGTCCTCGGCGGTCTTGCGCGCCTGCCGCTCGCGCAGGAGGAGTGCGGCGCGCTCCTCCTCGGCCAGTTGGCGCTCCGTGATGTCGCGCTGCGTCCCCCAGGCGCGCAGCAGCAGCCCGCCTTCGATGATGCCGACCAGGTTGTTGAGGAAGTATTTCGGATTGCCGTCGCGGTCTACCTCGTGCGACTGTGCCTCGGTCATGCGGTAGCCGGACTTGATGAAGGTGCGCAGGAATTCGACGTTCTTAGGGTCGTCGCGCACGAGCAGGTCGCCGAACCTGGCCCCGACAATCTGTTCGGCGTGACTGAAGCCGTACATCAACGCCATAGCGTCGTTGCACTCGGCCAGGTAGCCGTGCCTGTAGCAAAGCTCTATCTGCTCGTCCACGGGCAGGCTGGTGGGAATGGGAACCTCCAATTCAAAACGCCAGATTGCCTCGGAGCTGTTGCGGACGAAAGCGCGGTAGCGCTCCTCGCTCTTGCGCTGCTCGCGCTCGCCCTGCCGTAGCTCCGTGATGTCGCGCGCAATCGTGGACGCGCCGATGATTGTGCCCTCCGCGTTTTTGATGGGCGAGATGGTCAGGGCTACGTCCATCACCTCGCCGCTCTTCTTGACGCGCGTGGTCACGAAATGCTCTACCGGCTCGCCGCGCTTGAGGCGCGCGAGGATGTCTGGTATCTCCGTGGGGCGGTCCGGCGTGACCAGCATCGAGATGGGTCGGCCCACAGCCTCAAGGGCCGTGTAGCCGTAGATCTTCTCGGCCCCCTTGTTCCAATTCGTGATGATGCCTTCGAGCGTCTTACCGATGATGGCGTCTTCGGACGACTCGACGATGGCGGCGAGTCGCAGGCGGACTTCTTCGGCCTGCCGCCGCTCCGTGATGTCGCGGAAGACGAGGACGACGCCGACTATCAGGCCGCCCGCCACGCGTATCGGAGCGCCGCT
>DATFCB010000591.1:0-4116 GCA_035253525.1 Pyrinomonadaceae bacterium
GTGTCCGTATCTTTTAAGGATAAGTGCGCCCGGCAGCGGTGGAGTGATGGGCGGCCTCGCGTTCTCGGCCCGGATTCCCAAGCTAAAAATGCGCGCCTCCGGTCGGAGAACGACTCAACCGTTCAAGAGCTAACTGGGCAAGATACTACGAAAAACGCTCGCGCGCTACCAGGAAATTGAGATTTTTGAGGAGGGAGGAGATGGCATCGTCAGTTGACGATGTCTAGGGGCTGATGGCTCGTCCTACTTCGGCAGTGATTTTTCGTCAGGGGAGAGTGTTTTGAGGGTCGCCGCCTGTGGTCGCTGGTCTGCGACGCGCGGCTGCAATTGGGCCGCGAAGCGCACGCAGTTTTTGCCCGCAGCCTTGGCCTCGTACATGGCCGCGTCGGCGTTGGCGACCAGTTGCTGCGGCGATTGCGCGTGCGCGGGGAAGGTGGCGACGCCGAAGCTGGCTGTCAGTTGGAGACGCAATGCGCGCCCGCCCGTGAACGCGTTGCGCTCGATCTTGCGGCGGACGCGCTCCGCGACGAAGGCCGCCTGCTCGACGTTGCTCTCGGGCAAAATCACCACGAACTCGTCGCCGCCGTAGCGCGCCACTACGTCCGTGTCGCGCACGCTCGCCAGGATGATGGCCGCCATCTCCATCAGGACGTGCGAGCCGACGAGATGGCCGTAAACGTCGTTGACGTGCTTGAAGTCGTCGAGGTCGAAGAAGAGCGCGCCGACGCTCGAATTGTAGCGCCGGGCGCGGCGCACCTCGCCCAGTAGGAACTGGCGCAGGTAACGCGCGTTGTGCAGCTTCGTCAAATCGTCCGTCTGCGAAAGGCGCTCCGCCTCCGCGATGCGCAGAGAATTGGCGAGCGCGGAGGCCACGGGGAGCGCCAGCGCGTCCAGGAGCCGCAAATTCGCGCGCGTGAACGAGCGCGCGCCCTGTTGGTCGCGCACGCCTTCGAGCACGCCCATCACGCGCTCGCCCGCGACGAGCGGGACGGCGACGACACGTCGGCCGCCCTCTGTCTTTCTCACCGTCTCGGTCTTGGCGACCGCCTCCGTGGCGGCTTTGGATTCCGCGCCCGAGAGCGCCAGGGCGTTGCCGAGCAGCGCCCTCTGCCAGTCAGTCTCGTCGAGCGCGCGTTCGTTCGCGGTCAGCCCGCGCACGGCCAGTGGCTCAAGGCTCGCCGCCTGTGCGCCGCTCGCTTCCGAGGTCAGGTAGATTGTCCAGCGGTCGGCCTCGACCAGAGGGGCCAAGCCGGCGAGCGCCGCGTTGGCCGCGCTCACCTGATCGTTCGTCAGGTGAAGCGAGGCGACCAGCTCAAAGGCCGCGCGCAAGGCTCGCGTGGAAATATTGTCCGGGAGAAGAAGCGCCTGCGGCAGCCAGGCCGGCTCCAATTTTTCAGGCGGGCGCTGTAGCTCGCCCGTCATCCCGCGGTCTTCCAACTCGCGCAGCAGGGCGGGCAGTTGCGCCGGGTCGTCCGCGATGGCGCGGAAGCCCAGGCGGCGGAGCGTCGGCGCGTCGGGGGAGCGCAGATTTGAGGCGACTCCGTTTTTGGCGGGACGGCGGCAGGCGACCAAAGGGGCGTTGGGCCAGACCGCAACCGCGTGCTCGACGACGGAGTAAAGCTCGCGCATGTCAGCCCCGGCGATGACTTCGTAGAGAACGGCGAGCGGCGGCGGCACATCGGCGGCGGCGTCCGCGGCGGCCTGCGCGTCGCCCGCCTGCGCGAGCAACTGCTCCTCCTCGCGTATGCCCTCGAAAAAGGCCGCGACCCCGCTGCGTTCGAGTACGTCGGTCAGCGTCGCCGCAGGCGGCTCGTGGGCGTTGGTCAGTAAAACTACGTGCTTCATGCGTCAGGCTCGCGTCAGTCTCATCTACTCTGCTGGGCCGCCGCCGCTGCGGTGCCGCCCGCGAGTCGGACCTTGTGCCGTGTGCGGTTGCCTTGCTGGTCTTCGGCCTCGATGGAGATGTCGCCCGCGCCTTCGGGGGCTGTGACTTGCAGGCGGAACGAGCCGTTGCTGTCCGAGAGCGTCCCGCGCCCTTGATAGCTGACGGTCGTGCCGGGCTCAGTTCGCCCGTGAATCACGTAGATTCGGCCGCCGACGTACTCGGCTGCGACTTCGTTGAAAGACGGGCCGCCCGTGTTCGCGCCCTTCGTGACGACGGTGAACTTCTGCGGCTCGCTCCAATCGCTCGCTTGTCCAGAGCGGGCCGTGGCGCGCACGCGCCAGAAGTAGTCGCCGGGCCTGAGGTCCGAGGCGTTGAATTCGTTGGAGGCCAGTTGGTCGCGCTCTATGACCTTGCCCTCTGTGACGAAGAAGGGCGAGGTCGCGACTTCGACGCGGTAGTGCGTGGCCTGGCCGGACTGCGGGCGCTGCCATTGAAGTCGCACGTTGGCCGCGCCGCCGCCGGTTTGTATCCTTTCGAGATTGCGCGGGCCGGTCGGGGCCGGGATGTCGAGCAGGCGCTCGCGCTGCCCGATAGCGCCAACCGGGTTGACCGAGACGTACTCGTTGCCGCGGATGACGGTCTTGTCGCCGTTGTTGGTGGTCGTCTCGATCTGGCCTGTGTGGACGCGAATCTCGGCGGTCTTGTCGGGGTTGACGTTGAAGCTCGAAGCCGTCTCGGAGGCCAGCCGGCTCTGCGTCTGGCTCGTCTCGACGACGTTGACGGAACCCTCGGGCTGCTGCTCTGTGCGGACGTTAATCTGGCCCGTGTCAACTCGGACGCGGACGTTGCGGCCGCCTTCGGCGCTCGTGTTGTCGCGGATGATGACGGTGCTGTTCGGGCGTATGACGAGGGTGGAGCCGTCGGCGAGCATGATGCGCGCGCGGCCGTCGGCCTGCGTCTGCACGGTGTCGCCGGGGTAGAGCTGAGTCTTGAGGCTCGCGGGGAGCGTCTCGCGCGTAGAGGCGCGTATGACGCGCACGTCGCCCTCGAACGAGGCGAAGCGCGCGCCTTCGGGTCCCGAGTCTGTCGCCTTCGAGCCGGCGAAAGGGTTGCCGTACTTCGAGACATAGTACAACGCCCCCACCGCCAGGAGGGCGAAGGCGAGCGCGGCGACAATGATGTAAATCAGCCGCTTCTGAACGACCCACCATTCGAGGTCGAAGCGACCGTGCTTAGTAGCCATATCGGGGAAGTGAAACCAGAACTACTGAGACATCTCGCGGGGCAGAAAGCGCTTTCGAGTGACGAGGCGGGCAGTTAAGTCTGACCCGCATTCCGAAAAACGTGAAGCTCGACGGTCGCCTCCGTTAAGACGCGACCAAACTAAAAGTTAGCACAAAGGCGAGATTCTAGGCAAAAGGAAAATTTTTGGGCGAAAATCGGGCGAAAGGACTTACCTCTTACCTGCGCTCGACCGGCTCGGACTCTTCCGGTCGGGGCTGCTCGTCGGGTTCGACGTTCTCGAAGGGCGGGTCGAAGCCTTCGGGGAGGTCAACGTCAATGTCACGCTCGGCGCGCTTCGGCCAGAGGAGCGAGGCCAAGACGGAGCCGGCGAGCACGGTCGCGACGAAGCCGAGCGCGATGCCTATCGGGATGTGGTTGCCGTGGTGGCGCACGTACTCGGCGACGCCCACAGCGCCCATCCAGTCGAACACGTGGGCTACACCGAAGGAGATGAGCGGGAGCAGCATCTTGACGCCGATGAAGGTCAGGACTATCGCCAGGCCGAGCTTGAGGTAGTGGAACTTCTCGACCACGCCCGCCAGCAGGAAGTAGAGCGAGCGCAGGCCCATGATGGCGAAGACGTTCGAGGTGTAAATGATGAACGTGTCGGTCGTGATGCCGAAAATCGCTGGAATCGAGTCCACGGCGAAGACCAGGTCCGTGACCTCGACGATGACCAGCACGAGCAGGAGCAAGGTCCCCGTGCGCCGCCCGTTCTCCACCGTGAAAAACTTCTCGCCGTCGTAGTGGCGCGTAATCGGGATGAAGCGCGTCACGAGTTTGACGATGGGGTTGTGCTCGGGCTCGATTTCAGTCTCCTCCTGGCTGAACATCTTGACGCCGGTGACGACGAGGAACGCGCCGAAGAGGTAGATGACCCAGTTGAACTGGCGTATCAGCGCCGTGCCCAGGAGGATCATTGCGATACGCATGACGAGCGCGCCCAT
>DATFCB010000592.1:0-7883 GCA_035253525.1 Pyrinomonadaceae bacterium
GAAAGGAAGGGATGAGGATGAGGGATAAGGGATGAAGTAAAGAAAAAACTGTTTCTTATTTCATCCCTCATCGCTCATCCCTCATCCCTCAGAAGCCTATGCCTCCATCGAAAAGAACCATCGGCCTGAGCGAGCTGCGCGTCGGACTGTTCGTCGTCATAGGGATCGTCATCCTGATCTTCCTGATCCTGAACGCGTCGGGCGACATCAACCCGTTCGCGCGCAAGCTGCACCTGCGCGCGCAGTTCGCCAACGCAGACGGTTTGCGGCCCGGCTCTGAAGTGCGCCTCGCGGGCGTGCGTGTCGGCAAGGTGGACGAGGTCAGGCTGCTGCCGCCGACGGACAAGCCTGAGGGGCCAAAGGTGGAGGCCACGCTCTCGATTGACAACACGATTGACGGGCAGCCCGCCAATCAGCGCATCCGCACCGACTCGACCGTCGCGCTCGGCTCTCCCAGCCTGCTCGGCAACGACAAGATCGTCAACGTCTCGGCCGGCACGGCCGCCGGGCAGCCCGTCGCGGAGAACGCGCTGCTTCCCTCCTCGGAGATCGGCCAGAGCACTCTCTCCAGCCTCGTCGGCCCGGACGTGGCGGACCAGTTCTCAGGCATCACCAAAAACCTGAACGACATCACGCGCAAGATTAACGAGGGCGACGGCACC
Source organism: Pyrinomonadaceae bacterium (assembly GCA_035253525.1). Classification (GTDB taxonomy): domain Bacteria; phylum Acidobacteriota; class Blastocatellia; order Pyrinomonadales; family Pyrinomonadaceae; genus QHXM01. Next base: position 663 of record DATFCB010000592.1, read on the forward strand.
CTGGGCCGCATCGTCAACGACGAGGCGCTCTACAACAGCCTGAACGAGGCCATCATTGACACGCAGGCCGTCATACGCCAGATCAGGTCGGGCCAGGGCTCCGCTGGCAAGTTCATCAACGACCCGGCCATCTACAACAACATCAACGACCTCGCGATCCGCTTCAATGACATCGCCGAGGGCTTACGTAACGGGCGCGGGACGGTCGGCAAGCTCCTGACGGACGAGGCGCTCTACAACCGCATCAACAGCATCGCCAACCGCGTGGACGCCTCCATCAACGACATCAACGGTCTCGTCGCGGAGGTGCGCGCCGGGCGCGGCACGCTCGGCAAACTCCTCACGGACGAAGCCATCTACGTGGACGCACGCACGGCCATCGCCCGCTTCAACTCCACCGCCGAGCGCGTAGACTCCGTCGTCTCCGCCGCCCAACGCGGCGAGGGCACCGTCGGCAAACTCCTGACCGACGAACAACTCTACAACAACGTCAACCAACTCTCCTCCGAAGCCGTCAAACTCATCTACGACTTCCGCCAGAACCCGAAGAAATACCTGACCATCAAATTCGAGCTGTTCTGATTTTGATTTGCTGTCCCTGGGACATTAAGTTGCCCGCAGGAGAAACCTGATTTCTCCTGCGGTAATTAAGTTTTTCCTCTCAGCTCTTCACGTTGCCATCTCGACCGCTCATGGTCTTCGGCATTACGTACTATTACTCTCGCCCGCTGAGTCCGCTCTAGCCTGGAGGCTGACATGTCGGAACCGTCCAACAATTTACCCCCGCCGACACTTGAAGGACAGAGCCAATCCGAGGCCAGCTCCCCCGTCCGGTCGTCCCGGCTGTGGGTCTATTTAACTATCGGCGTGAAGAAATTGCTCTCCTACCTCGACGCCCCCTTCAAGTTCCTGTTCGGGCGAGACATTTTCATCTCGTACTCGCGCGCAGACGCGAGCAAGTACGCCCCCAAGTTAGCCAACGACCTGCGCGCCGAGGTGACGGATTTATCTTTATACCTTGACCGCTGGGTGGCACCCCCGTCGGGCGAGCTGCCGAGGTCGCTGCGCAGGCACCTGCGCTGGAGTAGTCTACTGGTGGTCGTCACCACGGAGAATGCCCTCAAGTCGGATTTCGTGATGGAGGAGATCAGGCGCTTTGCGGACATGGGCAGGCAGATTATTCCGGTGAGTGTCCCCGGGGAGTGGGAAAAACTCAGCCGGGATCAGGCCCTCTGGAAGAAAATCAAAGGGGCCACCGCCGAGAGAGAGGAGAAACAGAATATTCTGGACGGGACACCCTCCGCCGAAGTGATAGACCGCATCAAGAACTCCACCCAATTCACGAGGCAAGACCAGCGGCTCAGGAGCGCCGTCCGCGCCACTGTTCTCGGCATCCTGCTGCTCATCGCCATCGCCATCGTGGTCAGCAACGTCATCATCCAAGGCGCGCAAGCCGAAGCCGCCGACAGCATTCGGAGGGCACAGATTGAAGCCGCCGAGAAGATACGAAACGCCGAAGTGAAAGAGAAGGAGTCGGCCGCAAGAGCTACTGCCGCCGACCAGCGAGCCGCAGCGGCCGCTGGAAGAGAGAGCGCGGCCAACGATAAAGCAGCAGCCGCCGCCTATAAAGCCGCCGCCGCCGCTGAAAAGACCGCCCAGGCGGAGAGGAAGACCAGGGAAGCGCTGAGCCTTGAGCAGCAGGCCAGGGCGCGCACCGCGGAACAACTGAAGCGCAACGAGAATCTGGTCTACGCCTCGAACATGACGCTCGCGCAGCAGTACCACGAGAACGACAGGGCATTATTCGGGCAGCAGTTCCTGGACTCTTACCTTCCCGCTTCGCCGCGACGACAAGACGCTCCGGAGCGCCCGCGACAGGACGACCTGCGCGGCTTCGAGTGGCGCTACCTCTGGCGCGTCTACCATAAATATTACGAGCCTGAGAACATGGATGAGGTCATTGCCTCCGCCGCCGCCTTCTCGCCCGACGGCAAACTGCTCGCCGTCGTCAACGACGGATCAGTTACGCTGTGGGACACGTCCGTCTATGATCTCGGGCGAGCCGCCTCGCTCAAGACGAGCGACCACCCGAAGGCCGTCGCCGTCGCCTTCTCGCGCGACTCGAAATGGCTCGCGGTCGGGGCCGAGGACGGGACAGTGTCGCTGCTCAAGGTCGCCGTGTCTCTTTCCGAACAGGTCGAGGGCCGCACGCGCTACAAGTTGGAATTCAAGGGCGGCGAGCCCGAGAAGTTCAAGCCGCACAACTCGCGCGTCACTTCACTCTCCTTCTCCCACGACGGCAGGCGACTCGCCATCACCTCCGAGGACGCGCCGCTCGTGCTGTGGGACGTGACGGCGATGAGCCTTTCGACGCCCGACGCGCTCAACGTGAAAGCCACGGCGGCGGCGTTCTCGCCAGTGGGCGGCGTGCTCGCTTACGCTCACCTCGGCCGAGTATACCTGTGGGACGCCGACGCGGGCGGAGCGCCCGTCCAGCTTGAGTGGGATGGGATTGCGGTCGCGGAGTTGTCTTTCTCGCCCGATGGGCGGCGGCTCGCGGCGGCCAGCCTCAGCCTGTCTGCGCGCGTGTGGGATGTCGGCTCGCGGGCGGTCGTGAAAGCGGCCGACCCCCTCGGCGGCCACGCCTCGATCACTTTCTCGCCCGATGGGCGCTTCGTCGCCACCGCCCGCTTCAAAACCGAGTACGAGGGCGAGGCTAAGCTGTGGGACGCCGCCACGTACAAAGAGATTGAGACGTACGAGATTGCCCTGTCGGCGACAGCGCCCTCCCATATGCTGAAAGGCCGCCGCCCCCTGGCGCTCGCCTTCTCGCCGGACGGGAAGACGCTCGTCGTGCTGGAGGATGAGGGTTCGTACAAGCTACTCAGCACCGCGCCGCAGCCCGCCGTGCTAGACACGCCCTCGGAAGTTTACCGTGCCGTCTACTCGCCGGACGGCAAAGTGATCCTGACGGCGAACGGCGACGGCACGGTGCACGTGCTCGACGCCCTTACGCGCACGGAGAAGCGCGTCCTCCAGGCCATTGACCCGAACACGCAGGGCTGGGCCGGCTCGCGAAAACAACAACCTTTCCCACCCGTCCTGGCACTCTCGCCCGACGGGCGGACGCTTGCCGCCAGCAGCGGCGACAAGACGTTCGTCACCCTCTGGGAGACCGATTCGTACACGATGTTAGCCACGCTCAAGGCGGGAAACTTCGACACCGAATCGCACTTCGACCCGAACGACGGGGTCAGCGCGCTGGCCTTCTCGCCCGACGGCGAGCAACTCGCCGTCGGGTTCTACGAGACTACGAAGCTTTATGACACGGCTAAGCTGCGAGGTTCCGGCGCGCACCAGCCGCGCACCACTCTCGTCCCTGAGACCAGCACGTATGCTGTCAGGGGAATCGCCTTCCTTAATGACAAGCGCACCCTGGTTGTGATGGGCAACCGCGATGCGACGCTCTGGGACTTGCGCAAGGGCAAGCAGAGTTGGCTTGACCTCGAAACAGGCCAGAACGACGAACTCAAAGGGATGACGCTGTCACCCGACGGGAAGAAGCTTGCAGTATCACACCCCAGTTGGGTGAAGATTTTTAATGCCGAGAAGCTTCAGGCCGGCAGCAAATGGTTCTCCGATGGGGGCAGTGCTCCCGACCATACGATTAAAACTGATGGCGCTGACGTGATAGCCTTTTCCTTAGACGGCAGAACGCTCGTCGCGTCGGACAACCAAGGCTTAGTTAAGTTTTGGAGCACGGTCTCGGGACAGGAGTTGATTAGACTCAGGGGCCACGAGAAGGCCATCGTCGCCCTGGCCTTCTCGCCGGACGGGCTGACGCTCGCCACCGGCGGGCTCGACAAGAAACTGAAGCTCTGGTTCGCGGCCTCCGACGAAGAAGTGAGGTCGCAGCCCACGTCCCATTAGGAGACAACTTTATCGCTCACCCGATCCCTCGCGTCACCAGCGAATCGGTCCCCTGAGGACCCGCTAAGACTCGCGCACCTCGCGCACAGTGAGCATCTGGGGCTCGACGTTTTCAACGTCCTTGAGGCTTTCGAGCGCGTTAATGTTCGAGAGCGAGTGCGCGATGCTGCCGGAGGTGGACTGCAACCAGGCTGTGTGCGGCGTGTAGTTTGAGGTTTTGATAATCTCGTATCCCGCGCTTTCGATCTCTTCGCGACGAGAGGCGGCCTCGACGCCCTGGGCGAAACGGATGAAGACTTTTCCGGTCGGCACCGCTAGTGGGCCGGAAGGTTGGAGCGAGTAGACAGGGGTCAGGGAAATTGTGTCGCCGTGGTTTTCGTCCGGTTCCCCGCGATAGATGGCGATTCCCTCCTCTTTCAAAGTCATCACAGCGCCGTTTGTGTCCGCCTGTTCCCGGCCGTGGTGGACGGCGTAATAGCCGGGGACGCGTGTGTAGGACGCCTCCGGGCGCTCGGTGCCGGCGCGCAGGCGTTCGGGGAAGTCGCGGAAAAGTTTTGACGGGGACATGCTTTCAAATATAACGCATCGGGGCGTGACTTCACCACGGCCGTCGTGGCTTGCCCGGCGGGCGCTCGATTGAAATAGTCCTTGCCGCCGGACGCCTCTTACTATATCCTCTGCGCGCTCACGAAGGCTGCTTTTTGGACCGGCCCGGCTCTTTTGCTTCCGACTCAAAGCCGTTTGTCTTTTCACTCTAGCCACGCTGAACTGACGGCCATTCCCGCGGACCATTCTCGCGACTCCGCGGGCCACTGGCAGGAGGCCCGAACAATGTACTCATTCCGATACGGCGGCAAGACGGGTGCGCGCTGCTCGCTCAGAGAGAGCAACGACCTGGTCGCGGTCCGCACCTGCAACCGCAATCCCCTGATGGTCGAGAGGTCTTTCGCGACCGCGCCCGTGTCCGACGCCTCGCTCAGGGTGCTGGACTCTTTCGAGCTGGTGACGCGCTTCAGGCAGGCGGGCGTCGAAGTCCTGCGCGCGAAGGCCGAGCGCGCGCCGAAGAGGATGCGCGACGAGGCGCGCGCCGTCTTGAAGAAGGAGCCCGAGATAGAGTTTGCCGGGCGCGTGCTGGTTGACCCCAGGTCAACTGTGCCAGTTCTCTACACCGAAAATTTCTTCGTCAAATTCGATGACGACCTCTCGCCGACCAAGTGCCGGAAGATACTCAAGGGCTACGGCCTACAGGTCAAACGCGACATAGAGTACTCGCGCAACGCCTACTTCGTGCAGGCTCCAGAGAACACTGGGCTCGAAGTCTTCAACATCGCCGAAAAACTTTTGCAGGAGCAGGGCGTCGCGCTGTGCCACCCGGAACTGGTCCGCGAAGTGCGCAGCCGCGGCGCTTTCCCGCAACAGTGGCACCTCAGGCGCGCGACCGTCAGCGGCAAAGTCGTTGACGCACACGCCAGCGTCGAGGCGGCCTGGAAGCTCGCGAAGGGCGAAGGCATCACCATCGCCGTCATAGACACCGGGATAGAGTTTGACCACGAAGAGTTCTTCTCATCAGGGAAGGTCGTCGCGCCGCTAAACGCGTCCGTCGCCGAGGACGACCCGAAGAGGAACGACCCGCGTCCCGTCTTCGGTGAGGAGGAGAACCACGGGACGGCCTGCGCGGGGGTGGCCTGCGCCGACGGGCGCAAAGGCGCGTCCGGCGTCGCGCCCAAATCGAAGCTGATGCCCATACGTTTGATGAGCGGTCTGGGCTCGCAGGCCGAGGCCGACGCATTCTTTCACGCAGCGGCCAACGGCGCAGACGTAATCTCGTGTAGCTGGGGGCCGCGCGACGGCAAATGGTGGGACCCTGACGACCCCGTTCACAACAACGTCTCCCTTCTTCCTGATAGCACTAAAGAGGCCATTGACTGGGCCGTGCGCAACGGGCGCAACGGCAAGGGGTGCGTCATCATGTGGGCGGCCGGCAACGGCAACGAGAGCGTGGATAACGACGGCTATGCGAAGTATGAGAAGGTGATCGCTGTGGCCGCGTGTAACGACCGCGGCGTCAGGAGCGCTTATTCGGATTTCGGCGGGGCCGTCTGGTGCGCGTTCCCCAGCAGCCAGGGCGAGAAGTCTCTGACACCCGGCATCTGGACCACAGACCGCTCCGGGGCGCGCGGGTATAACCGCGGGCTGACCGCGCAGGGCGACGCGGGCGGCAACTACACGAACAGCTTTGGCGGGACTTCGAGCGCGGCACCGGGCGCGGCGGGCGTGGCGGCGCTGATTCTTTCGCGTAACCCTGACCTCAGGTGGGACGAAGTGAAAGACATCATCAAGCGCTCGTCGGACCGGATTGACGCTGCGGGCGGCGACTACGACGCGAACGGTCATAGCACTCTGTACGGCTTCGGGCGCGTCAACGCTAAACGCGCGGTCGAGTTGGCGCTTCCGGCCAAGCCGAACCTGGTCGCGACCGCTTCGGCCACGCAGGACGTGCCTATAAAAGACTTGAAGAAGTCGCGGCTCTCGGTCGGGGTCGCGGGCACGACCGCGCTGAAGGACATCAAAGTCGCCGTTGACATAGAACACACTTTCATAGGCGACCTGGTCGTCTCAGTCATCCCTCCGTCAAATCTGGGAGTGCCCGCCATCACTTTACATAACCGCGCGGGCGGCGGGACGGACAATTTGAAAGAGACTTATGACACGGTCAAAGCGCCGGGCCTCGTGGCGTTAATCGGTAAAAGCCCGAAGGGGACGTGGACGCTCGAAGTCGCGGACAAAGCGGAAGAAGACGTAGGCATGATTCGCAGCTTCTCGCTCGAACTACATTTCTAGTGTGAAGCGAAAGGCGGCGGGGGCAAGCACACCTTTCCGACCTGGGAGACTGGCCGTCTTGAATGGTTCAAGCAGCGCAGCCTCGCCGGTCAGGAAGAGGAATTTGCCCCCGCCGCCTTTAATTTTACGCGTTTCTGGCCCAGTGCTTCTCCCCGAACAGTGTTTTGAGGCAGCCGCGCGCTGAGGTGCCCGCGCCCTTCTGTCGGGGAATCACTGTGTGGTGAAGCCGATGCTAGCCGGAAGAATTCTCTGCGCAGGCTCTACCTGAGTTTGCCTATGTCGTCCACGCGGACGAGTTTGAACTCCTTGCCGTTCCAGTAAAAGCCGGCCTCCGCGTTCTCTAAGTTGAGACCGTAGCAGTCGTCCGCGGGAACTCCGGCGCGCGCGATGAGGCGGCTCGCCCTCTCGGCCCCGTAAACTTCCGCGAGCTTGCCCCACTTGCCGCGCTCG
>DATFCB010000593.1:0-8623 GCA_035253525.1 Pyrinomonadaceae bacterium
CTGTTGCTCTTCGCCCTGGCGCTCTCGCTGCCCGCAGTCTTCGCGCAGGATTTGCCGGATCGGAAAACCAACCAGAAGCCCGAAGTGCCCAAAGCCTACAGGGACTGGATTGACAAGGATGTCGCCTACATCATCACCGACGGCGAGCGCGCCGCCTTCAAAAAGCTCAAGACCAACGAGGAGCGCGAGCAGTTCATAGAACTGTTCTGGCGTCGCCGCGACCCGGACCCGGACACCGACGAGAACGAGTTCCGCGAGGAGTATTACGAGCGCATCGCCTACGCCAACGAGAATTTCTCGTCCGGCGTCCCCGGCTGGAAGACCGACCGCGGCCGCGTCTATATCATGTACGGCAAGCCGGACGAGAAGGAGTCGCACCCGATGGGCGGCAACTACGAGCGCCCGTCGTATCACGGCGGCGGCTCGACCTCGACCTACCCGTTCGAAATCTGGTTCTACCGCTACTTGCCCGGCATCGGCTCCGGCATCGAGATCGAGTTCGTTGACCCGACGGGCTCAGGCGAGTACCGCATCGCCCGCTCGCCCGACGAGAAGGACGCGCTCCTTCAGGTTCCGGGCGCGGGCCTGACGCTGGCCGAACAACTCGGCCTCTCCGACAAGGCGCAGCGCGTCGCCGGCATGGGCGGCTACGGCAGCGGCTACGGCTACCAGCGCCAGCAGGACTCGCCCTTCGAGCGCCTGCTCCTGATTAGCCAGCTCAGCCAGGCCCCGCAGGTCAAGTTCAAAGACCTTGAGGGCGCGCTCAGCTTGACGGGCGGCGGCAGCATCGAGGAGAACCCGCTCGACTTCGACGTGCGCGTGGACTTCTTCCGCCAGTCGGAGGACCGCGTCATCACGGCCGTCACCGTCCAGACCGAGAACAAGAACCTGGTCTTCACCGACAGCGGCGGGCTTCAGCGCGCGCGCATGAACATCTTCGGGCGCATCATCTCCGTGGCGGGCCGCCGCGTCGGCATCTTTGAAGACCCCGTCGAGACGACCGCCTCGGCTGGGGAGTTGGCGGAAGCTAAGGAGCGCAAGTCGATTTACCAGAAGGCCGTCCTGCTCTCGCCCGGAACTTACAAGGTCGAGGTCGTCGTGCGCGACATCGAGTCGGGCGCGACCGGCGTGCGCAAGTACGGCTTCACGGTCCCGAAGTATGACCCTAAAACGCTCAACACTTCGACGTTGGTTCTGGCGTCCAAGCTTGAGGCCGTGACCAACCCGGCGTCGGATACGGGAAGGTTCGTCATCGGCCAGACCAAGGTCGTCCCGAACCTTTCGCGCAACTACCGGCGTGGACAGCCCGTCGGCCTCTACCTACAGGTCTACAACGTCGGCACAGACCAGACGACGCTGCGCCCGTCCGTGGACGTTCAGTACGTGCTCACGCAGGGCGGCAAGGAAGTCGGCAAGCAGAGCGAAGACTGGCAGGGTTTGGCCGATTACGGGCAGCGCCTGACCCTGGCCCGCCTGATTGACACGAGCCGCCTCAACGCCGGCGAGTACGGGATAGAGATTCGCATACGCGACCGCGTCTCCGGCCAGACCATCAAACAGGAAGACAAGTTCACCGTCTCGCAGTAACTCAGAGACTCAAGTCTTCACAACACCGGGCCGCGAGTTCAGAGATGAACTCGCGGCCCGAACTATTTTCAAGCCACGGGCGGACTCGACCCCTTTGCGTCTTTGCGCCTTGGCGTGAAATGTTCTGGTTTTCTCACGCAAAGACGCAAAGGCGCTAAGAGTTGGGCTTAAGTTTTGAACTCTTAAAATAGTCGCGGATTCTCATCCTCGGAGGGCGGGCGCTCGCCGCGCCGGAGCGCGTTGACCAGGAGGTGCGCGCGGCGCGTCGGCTCGGGCTGGCGGTAGCCGCCGTCGGCCGAGAGCGTGAGCTTGATTGCGCCTTCGAGGTCAAGCAGGTGGCCCGGCGAGACGAAGATGGGCTGCGTTCGCGTCTTCGTCCTCACGGCAGCCCCGACTGTCTCGCCGTTCTTCGGGTCAACCAACTCGCTCCAACTGCCGCGCTCCTCCCCAGGCTCCTCGTACTTCCCGACGAGCACGGATTTGGCACAGCCGAGCGTCGGGCGGTTGATGATGAGGCCGACGTGCGAGGCGATGCCGACGCGCCGTGGATGCGCGATGCCCTGCCCGTCGAACATCACGGCGTCCGGCTCCGTCTTCAACTTCGACCACGCCTCCAGAACCGACGGCGATTCGCGGAACGAGAGCAGCCCCGGCACGTAAGGGAACTCGGTCTCGCTCACCACCCCTACCTCTTCGATGACTTCGAGCGAGGGCAGCCGCATCACGACGAGCCCCGCGTAGATCACCGGCGAGAACTTATTGAAAGAGATGTCCGCCCCGGCAATCGTCTCGACCGGCTTCTTCAGCGGCTCAATCCGCACGCGCTCGCGCAGCTTCTTCTGAAGCTCCACGGCCTCCTTCGGCTTCATCGCCCAATCATGAATCTGTTCGTATCGTGCCATGATAAAAAAGTGATAAGTGATGAGTGATAAGTGATAAGTAATAGCCGTCTTTCTTTTACTTATCACTTATCACTCATCACTGATCACTGCCTTTTCCTCCTCCGTGCTCGAATAGATTTCTGCTTCTCGTCTGACAATTGAATGGACGCGCCAGTGTTCGTCGTCGCGCGCGGGGAAGTCCGTGCGGTAGTGCGCGCCGCGTGACTCTTCGCGCCAGAGGGCGGCGCGCGCGATGAGTGTGGCGACGTTGAGAAAGTTTCTCGACGCGCGTGCGAGCGGCGCGCGCGCTATCTGCTCGAACTCAAGGAGCGCGCGCGTGATTGATTCGCGGCTGCGAATGATTCCGACCCGCTCCCACATCAAGCGTCTGACGCGCTTGCGCACGGCGAGCGCGATTTCGCCTGAGGCGCGCGCCGCGCTCACTTCCCTTTCATCTTCGCCCGCGTCGGCCTTGTGTGCGCCCGGACGCTCGTTAGCGAAGTCCGCGGCGGCCGCGCTCCCCGCGCGCGCGCCGAAGACCAGACCTTCGAGCAGCGAGTTTGACGCCAGGCGGTTCGCGCCGTGGACGCCCGTGCAGGCCACCTCGCCCGCCGCGTAGAGTCCGTGCAGGCTCGCGCGCCCGTCCAGGTCCGTGCGGACTCCGCCCATGCAGTAGTGCGAGGCCGGCGAGACCGGCAAAGGGTCTTCGGTGATGTCCAGCCCGTAGCGCCTGCACGTCTCGTCAATCTTCGGAAAGCGGCGGCGCACGTAGCGCGGGTCTAGTTCCGTCATGTCCAGGTAGACTGTGCGCGTCGCGGTGCGCTGCATCTCGGCGACGATGGCGCGGCTGACGATGTCGCGCGGCGCTAGCTCTTCCCGCTCGTGGTAACGAGCCATGAAGCGCTCGCCCATCGAGTTTCGCAGGACGCCGCCCTCGCCGCGCATCGCCTCGGAGAGGAGGAAGCGCGGCGCGCCCTCCACGTTCAGGGCCGTCGGGTGAAACTGCACGAACTCCATGTCAGAGAGTTCCGCGCCCGCCGCGTAAGACATCGCCATCCCGTCGCCCGTCGCCACTTCCGGGTTCGTCGTGTGCAGGAAGACTTGCCCCGCGCCGCCCGACGCCAAAACGACCGCGCGCGCCCACAACTCGCGCGGCGCGCGCACCAGTGGGTCCAGATAACGCACGCCACGCACGCGCCCCTCATTCACGAGCAGCGAGTCGGTCGCGGCGTGGGCCACGAAAGCTATCTCTCTTTCGGCGCGCGCGCGTGCGATGAGGGCGCGAACTATCTCGCGGCCCGTGGAGTCGCCGTGCGCGTGCAGGATGCGGCGGCGCGAGTGCGCGGCCTCGCGCGTGAAGACGAGACGGCCGCCCTCGCGGTCGAACTCCGTGCCCCAGCTTATCAACTCCTGTATGTAGCGCGGGCCGTCCTCGACCATCACGCGCACGGCCGTCGCGTCGCACAAGCCCGCCCCCGCGTTCAGAGTGTCCTCTTCGTGGAGCGCGACCTCGTCCTCGTCCGAGAGGGCAACCGCGATGCCGCCCTGCGCGTATTCTGTGTTGGATTCGCTCGTGCGGTCTTTGGTGAGGACGGTGACGCGCCCGCCGCCTCGGGCCAGTTCTATGGCGGCGCGCAGGCCCGCGATGCCGCTGCCGACGACGATGAAATCTGTTTCGAGTGCCATGCGAGCCTACGGCGTTTCCGGTTCCAGCTTGGTCACGCGCTCGTCCAGGTAACGCAGATCAGCACGCACTTCCAGGATATCATGGTTGAGGATGTCAATCTTGAGGTCTACCCGGCGCAGGCCGTGGTTCAGTTCGCCGTGGACCTTCTCGAAGCCTTCCCGCATCTCGGTGCGCAACGCGGCTATCTCCGCGAGCGCGCGCTCCCAGATCGGGCGCGTCTCCTGTAAGCGGCGGTCAACCTTCTCTTCGAGCGTATCGAGGCGCGCCAGGATGAGCTTCAAAATGTCGTTCGGCAATTGTTGCGTGGTCTCTTCTTTCATCTTTCTCCTCCGTCCATCTTCACATTATTCTGCTGGGTGGGCGGGTGGATGGCGAGATTATACGCCGGGCCTTAGTGCTCTTCAAAACTTTCCTCGCAGCTTCTGATGCGTGGTGGCGTTGCGTGTCGCTCCGGGGCCGCGCTAGAATGACGCTTCCGCGAGAACTAATTTTACAATCAAGGAGACAGCGCGCCCCGGTCCCTCGCGTCCGGCGCTCTCTTCTTCTTCTGCTGCTGCTGCTGCTGTCGCAAACCGATAAGGAGACTTTCGAGATGAGAATGAAAAGATTGCTCGTCATCATGCTGGCCGTCTCGCTTTCCGCGCCCCTGACGGCGCTCGCGCAGAGAAGAAAGAGGGCCGCCACAGCGAAGGGCGCGTCAACAGAGAAAGCAGTGTTACCGCCAATCCAGTTTACACAATTCACCCTCGACAACGGCCTGCGCGTCATCTTCCACGAAGACCACTCGACGCCGATTGTCGCCGTCAACGTCTGGTATCACGTCGGCTCGAAAAACGAAGTGCCGGGCCGCACCGGCTTCGCACACCTCTTCGAGCACATGATGTTCCAGGGCTCGCTCCACCACGACAAGGATTACTTCGTCCCGCTACAGGAGGCGGGCGGAGCCCTGAATGGCTCGACTAACGTGGACCGGACCAATTACTGGGAGGTCGTGCCGTCGAACTTCCTTGAACTCGCGCTCTGGCTCGAATCAGACCGCATGGGCTATCTGCTGGAAGCGCTCTCCGAGGAGAAGCTCGCCAACCAGCGCGACGTGGTCAAGAATGAGAAGCGGCAGAACTACGATAACCGCCCCTACGGGCTGGTCCCCGCCAAAATCGCGGAGACGATGTACCCGAAGAACCACCCGTACCACTGGCTGACCATCGGCTCGCTCGAAGATTTGACGGCCGCCTCGCGCGAGGACGTGTCGGACTTCTTCCGCCGCTTCTACACGCCGAACAACGCGAGCCTCGTCGTCGCGGGCGACATCAACCCCTCGGAGGCGCGCGCGCTCGTCGAAAAATATTTCGGGCCGATTAAGCGCGGCCCCGAAGTCGCGAAGCTCAACCCGCCGCGGCCCTCTCTCTCGGAAGAGAAGCGCGCGACGATGGAGGACCGCGTCTCGCTCCCGCGCGTGTACATGACGTGGCACACGGAGCCCGCCTACACGAGCAACGACGCGCCGCTCGACCAGCTCGGCTTCGTGCTCGCCGGAGGCAAAGGCTCGCGGCTCTACAAGTCGCTCGTCTACGAGAAGCAGATCGCGCAGGACGTTTCCGCCTTTCACAACTCGCGCGAGTTGGCCGGGCAGTTTCAGATCACGGCGACCGCCAAGCCCGGCGTCAAAGCGGAAGAACTTGAGCGCGCCATTGACGAAGAGATCGCAAAGATTAAAGCCGAGCCCCCGACAGCCGAAGAACTTGAGCGCGCTTATAACGCGCGCGAGTCTTCGATCATCTACGGGCTGCAAACCGTCGGCGGCTTCGGCGGCAAGAGCGACCAGTTGAACCAGTACGCCGTCTTCCTCAACCAGCCGGACTACTTCCGCCTGGACCTGTTGCGCTACCAGAACGTGAAGCCGGAAGACGTGACGCGTGTCGCCAACGGCTACCTGACGGACAAGCGAATGGTGCTGACGGTCGTGCCGCGCCAGAAGGGCAAGACGACGGGCGACCCCGCGCCCGCTTCCCCGACGAACGCCATCGCCTCGCCGTCGCAGCAGACCGGAGCGCCGACGGCCAGCAGCACACCCGCCGCGAGGCCCGGCACGACGACGACAACTCCCGCAGGCGTTCAGCCGCAGACCAAGTCCGAAGTGGCGGCGACCACCCCCGCGGGCGCGACGCCGCCGACTTCAACCGCGAAAGGCGCGGGTGACAAGGGCCAGGACGAGTCCAAGCTCGGCGGACTCTACGTGCCGCCGAAGCCTAAGCCCGACCCTCAATTCAAGCTGCCGCGCATTCAGCGCCACAAGCTTTCAAACGGGCTTGAAGTCTTAATCGTCGAGCAGCATGAGTTGCCCGTCGTGAACATGAACCTCGTCTTCAGAAGCGGCGGCGCGGCCGACCCGCAGGACAGGGCGGGCCTCGCGAGCCTGACCGCCGCGCTGATTGACGAGGGGACGAAGACGCGCTCGGCCCTGGACATCTCTAACCAACTGGCTGCCATCGGCGCGCGTCTCGGCACGGGCTCGGACTTCGACAGCAGCCTCGTCAATTTGCTGACGCTCTCCAAGCACCTCGACCGCGCGCTCGAAATCTACGCCGACGTTGTCACCAACCCCGCTTTCCCGGAAAGCGAGTTGGAGTTGCAGCGCAAGTCGCGCCTCGCCGCGTTGATGCAACGGCGCGACGACGCCAACGCGATTGCCGGCGTCGTCTATGCCTCGCTGCTCTACGGCCGCAACCACCCTTACGGGCACCCGACCGTCGGCGACGAGGCGAGCGTGACGGCCGTGAAGAACGAGGAGGTACGCCGCTTCTACGAGTCTCATTACCGCCCGAACAACGCCGCGCTCATCGTCGCGGGCGACGTGAAGCCCGCGACGCTTCTGCCGAAGCTCGAACGCGCGTTCAGTAACTGGAAACGCGGCGAAGTCCCCGCCGTCCAAATAGAGACGCCGCCCGTGCGCGAGCGCGCCGGCCTCTACATCGTGGACCGTCCCGGCGCGGCGCAGAGCGTGCTGATGATAGGGCAGGTGGGCCAGTCGCGCTCGACCCCAGACTACTTCCCGTTGCTCGTGCTGAACACGTTGCTCGGCGGGCAATTCACCTCGCGCGTCAACCTGAATTTGCGCGAGGAGAAGGGCTACACCTACGGGGCGCGCACGTCGTTCGACTACCGGCGCGGCGCGGGGCCGTTTGCGGCGACTGCGGGCGTGCAGACGGCCGTGACCAAGGAGTCGGTCTTCGAGTTTCTGAAGGAGCTGCGCGGCGTTCGCGGCGAGCGCCCCGTGACGCCCGCAGAGCTGGACTTCGCGAGGCAGGCGATCATACGCGGCTTCCCGCGCACCTTCGAGACGGCCGAGCAGATCGCCAACCGCCTGACCGATGTCGTGCTCTATAACTTGCCTGACGACTACTTCAACAACTACATCGCGCGGGTGCAGGCCGTGAAGATGGAGGATGTCAATCGCGTCGCCAACCGCCACCTGGACCCGTCGCGGATGGCGATTCTCGTCGTCGGCGACCGGAAGGTCATAGAGCCCGGCCTGCGCTCGCTCGTGGACGTAGGTCAGACGATCACGTTCGTTGACGCCGAAGGGCGTCCGGCGGGCGAAGCGAGTAGCGGCGGCGGTGGCGTCGAGGGAGGCGGCACGCGCCGTTAGCTAACGAAGAAACGGACCGTTGACGAATAAATGGAATTGGGCCGCGCGGTTTGAAAGTTTTTCGCGTGGCCCGATTTTTTTGGTCCTCACTCGTAGAACTTTTCCGCGCGGTGCGGCGTATGGCTGTTCGACATCGGGATGAGGTGCTCCCCACCAAACAGGATGTCGGCCGCGTGCGCGGCTTTCGTAGCGAAGAAAATTTTTTTGGAACTGAAGAAGCGCAACGGCGTTCTGACAGAGGCGAATAATCGAAAGCAAGAGTCCGTTTTCGATTAGTCCGGCCTGCCAAATCACAACATTAACACTGCTTGGAAATCCCCCTGCTCCTATCGCGGGTCGGGAGAAGTGTTTTCCAAGGGAGCCGCTCTCGAAAGGAGTCAACGATGAAAAAGTTCGCAGTCAATTTGATTATCGCCCTCGCGGTGTGCGCTCTGACGAGTAGCGCGGCGCTAGCCAAGGTTAAGAGCAAGACCATCACCGTCGGGATGGATTTCGTGGTCGGGGAAACGCTGGTCAAGAAGGGCACATACAAGTTCAGCTTCGACGACAAGACCAACGAGCTGAGCATCATCGCCAAGGACAAGACGGTCGTCGCGAAGGTGGCCGCGCGCATTGAGAAGCGCCAGCAGGAGGCCGCCGGGATGGACCTCGTCCTGGCACAGAAGGGCGACCAGCAGGCGCTGGTGAGCATAGCCTTCTACCGCGAGACGGATAACATCGTCGTCAACAACGGCGCGCAGATGGCCGAGTCCGGCGACAAGGCCGGGTCGTCTCAAACAAACACAAACAACTAAACCCCTCAAAACTTTCGCGCCCCTG
>DATFCB010000594.1:0-8000 GCA_035253525.1 Pyrinomonadaceae bacterium
ATTTGACGTGCTGATTGTAGGGGCCGGGCCGGCCGGCTCGTTCGCGGCCGAAAAGCTGGCCCGCGGCGGCGCGCGCGTAGCACTCTTCGACGGCCGCCCCGAAAATTCTCCGAAAGCGTGCGGCGGCGGCGTCACCTCGAAGGCACTCAGAGCCTGGCCGCACCTGCTGGAAGCCACGGGACGAACCATCAGCGAGCTTGAGTTGTATTCGCCCGCTGGCAAGCGTCTACACTTGAAGCTCGAAGAGCCTTTCGCCATCTACTCGCGCACGGCGTTTGATTCGTACCTGCGCGACCGGGCCGGTGAAGCCGGCGCGCACATCTTTTCCGAGCGCGTTACTTTTCGTCAGCGCGACGATGAGACGGACGACTGGGTGTTGCGCGGCCGGGACGGCTCGGCGTGGGCTGGGCCATTTCTCGTCGCGGCTGACGGCGCGAACAGTCCCGTGGCGAAAAAATTGGCGGGGGCGCTGCCGTCATCGGAGATGGAAGTCGCTTTCGGCTACCGCGCCCCGCTGCCCGAAGGCGAGGCCGCGCCGACAGTCGTCGCGTTCCTTCCGGGCTGGGCCGGTTACGCCTGGGCGTTCCCGCGCGTGGACCACATCTCCTTCGGCATCGCCACCACGCAGGATGCCTTCGACCACCAGGCGCTCGACGAGCTTTTGTGGAAGTTCATGGTCGGCTATTACCATCAGCGCGCGGACGCCCGAGCGCGTCTCTGGCACACTCGCGCGGGCGACGAAGATGCGTGCGCGCGAATTAAAAGAGAACTCGAAGGGACGGCGGAGCGTTACGCGGCGCGCATCCCTGGGCTTGCCGCGAAGACTTGGGACACGCGGCGCGCGGCCGGCGCGGGGTGGGCGCTGCTCGGCGACGCCGCTGGCTTCGCGGACCCGGTCACGGGCGAGGGGATTTACTACGCGTTGCGCTCGGCCGAGTTGTTCGCGGAAAGCTACCTCGTGGGCAGGCCGCTCGATTATGAAAGAAGGTGGCGCGAGGATTTCGGCGGGGAACTGAGACGGGCGGCGGAGATGCGCCGCCGCTTCTACGGGAATTTCTGGGGCGCGCCTTTTACGGAGAGGATGATCGAGTTGGGGCGCGCGCATCGCGGAATCCGCCGCGTCCTGCGCGAGTTGGTCGCTGGCGGCCAGGGCTACGTCAACCTCAAACGCAAACTCGCACGCAACGCCATCTGGCCGCTGTGAGAAGGGATGAGGGATGAGGGATGAGGGATGAAAGGGTTTGAGTGAACAACGCATTGAATCATTACTTCAACGGCTTTCCCTCATCCCTCATCCCTCATCCCTTACTTGCGTGTAGACGCTCGGCGACGAGGGCGACGCCGATGCCGACGGCGAGTGCGCCGATGAATTGGATGATGCCGGTCACGCCGAGGGCGCGCAGGCCGAGCCAGCCAATCATGATTCCGGCTATCAGGCCGATGTAGTAGGGCGCGTCTTTTGGATTCATCATGGCAGTTACTCCCGCTTGACAGTCCGGCTACTTCAAATTGAACATCATCTGTTCGCGCACCGGCTCAAGCATTATTACTTTAACCAATCCGTCGGCGAGAAGGAAGGCGAGCCCGACCGCGAAGCGTCGCCAGCGCAGGCTCCCGTCCCCGTTCATTCCCGTCATACGCCTCAGCGAGAACGAAATTATCTCGAAGGCGATGAACAAATATCCCAGCCCCCGCAGCCACGACCAGACGTGCCAGCCCAGAGCGAGCGAGAGCGCCTGGTTGCTGCTCTGCGCCATCAACTGCGCGTTGTAGAAGTTCATCAGGTCAACTTCGTAGAAGCCCTGATAAAAGATGATGCTGCCCAAAGAGGTGTAGCTGAAGAGAATCGCCCCGCCGAGCAGTTTCAAGTGCGCCGGGACCCACTCAGACAGTTGATACTCCGGGTCCATCCCGGTCTGTATCCACCCGATCTGTTTGTGCCAATAATCCTCCGCCCCCGGCAAGAGCGGCGCGACGCGCGACGGGTCCGCGTAAGAGAGCGCGATGACGACGGCGCAGTGCGCCACGTAAGCCACGGCCATCACGCACACGCCCTTGCGCCAGTCGTCTCGCCGCGCGCAGGCCAGGCAGAGCATCATCAGGAGCAGCGCCGAGATTAGCTGGTGCCCGCGCGCGCCCGTCGCGTAAGAGACGAGAAATGGAATTGTGCCAGCCGCGATTGAGGCGGGCAGCCAGCGCCACCCGCCGCAGAAGGATTGGGCCAGGCCGGCGAAGTCGTAGGTCGCGCGGCGCGCGGACACGGGCAGCCGGAGCGGCCATATCCAGTACGGCGCAGTAGACTTCTTCGTCGCCGGGGCCGGACCCCGGACGTTTGAGACGTTGATGGCTTCCACGGGCGCTTCGACTACCGGCGCGGAATCGGAATGATAAATATTCCGGTCGTGCTGTAGAGAATTAGATTGCCGACGCCGAAGATGAGGATGAAGATAATCCACCCCCACGCGCCGCTGCTGCTGCTCTCCTGGGCCTGCGGCTGCGGCTGCCAGTTTGACGGCTGCTGCCAGTTCGGCGCTTGCTGCCCGGGCGGCGTGGGGTAGCCCGTCGGGGGCTGCTGGTAACCACCTGGCTGATAGCCCCCCTGCTGATAACCTCCCTGCGGCGGTGGCTGCTGGTAGCCCCCTTGCGGCGGCTGTTGATAGCCCTGCCGCGGCGGTGGTTGTTGATAGCCTTGCTGCGGCGGGCGTTGCCAATCCCCGTAAGGCGGCGGCTGAGGCTCCTGGTAGGGCGGCGGCTCCTGGTAAGGCGATGGTTCCTGGTAGTCGGGCGGCTTCTGTGAACGGTCGTTGGGATTGTCGCTCATAATCGTTCTCCTTCTGGAGTTGTTTCCGTCGTGGCGAAAAAGGGACGCATCCGCGACGGCTGACTAGCGTTTGAGGTGTTCGAGCACATCCTCTATCCTCGCGGTCAGGTCAAGAGTCCGGCGCTTGATTGACCATTGCCGGGCCTTCTGCAAGAGCGGAATCGCGTCCTTCGATCCCGCCAACTCAAAGAATTTCAGCGCACGCGTCTTTTGATTATCGCTCCCGCCGACGAGACTGCGCTCGGCGCGCGCGAGGTACAGCTTCGGGTCGGCGGCGACGAGCGCGGCCGGCGTGCGCGGCGGAGGCGGGTCGGGGCGCGTCATCCAATCGTCGTAGAGGAGCAAGCGCTCCTCCTCGGTGAGCTTGCTGAACGCCTCCGCCTCAATTTTACCACTCTCAGCCGCCCCGTCGGCCACTGTTTTTATGCTCGCCGGCAAAACGCCGTATTTCTCCGCTATGAACTTCTCGAAAAAAGGGCGCTGCGTAGCCATCACGACCGCCAGCACGACGCTCCCGGCGAACATCGCGCCGAGCAAAAGGAGCTGACCCTTCAGCGTTCTTATCTCCTGTCTATTCATACGACGCCGCGACGGCGAACCTTTGCTGGATGACGCGCCGCGCCATGATGCGCAGCGCCAGGACGAGTGCGGCGAGCGCCGCAAAGTAGGCCGCGAAGCCAGGGAGTGAGCGCACGGCGAAGTAGTGTACGACGGCGAGCGACATGGCTGTGGCGCTGACGGCCCCGCCGAAGAGCGCGACGCCGCCCGTAATCGCGCCGCGCGAGGCCGGGGCGCTGAAAGGGAACCTGCGCATGATGCCTATCTGCGCCGCGTGCCCGGCCCCGACGACGACGAGCCAGCCGGCGGCCGTGTGCGCGAGCGCGTGCAAAGGATCGCGCCAGACGAGCGCGAAGACGACGAACAGCGCGACCAGGAGCGGGAACAGAATTTTATAAGTCACGGCCTTGCGCAACCCTTCGGTGAAGGCGAAGCGGTCCGCCACGGGCGAAGACCAGAGCAGCCACGAGGCCGCGTGGTCGCGGCTGAAGTTTAAGTTGTGAATGATGGCGGGCAGTGGGTAGGCCAGCAGGTAGAGCGCGGCGATGGGCAGCACGATGTTCGACGGATTGCGGCCGACGAACGGGTCGCCCAACTGGCCCGTGAAGAGCCCCAGCAGCACGAGCGCGAGCGTCACTCCGAGCGAGGGCCAACTGCGCATCCGCAGATCGTGGTCGCGCTTGAGCATGGTCGAGCAGAGCCAGAAGGCCGCACGCTCCTGGCGCGAGCGCGTCAGCCACCGGGTCAACGCCCCGCCTAAGCCCCCCGGCTCACGAAGCGCCGGAAGCGTCGCCCGCTGCCACGCGGTCCCGCCGGGCTGCATACGCCCGTACATCGCGGAGACGCGCGTCATCACCAGCGCCCACACGACCACGTTGAAGAGGACGCCCGCGCCCAGAATCCACCACGCAGTCCCGGCCGAAGTGCTGTCCACAAAATGGGCCAGCCACGCGGGCGGCAGGTACGCGAGCCAGCCGGGTAAATTGTAGGCCGCCATCTCCAGCCTGTCCTGGCCGTCGCGCAAGACCAACTGCCCGCCGTAGAAGGCAACCATAATTAGAAGGGTCTGCGTCCACGCCAGGACTTCGCGCGCCGCGTCCGAGGGCCGCCCGCTCATCAGGGTCGTGTAGAGCAGGAGCAGCACGCCCACCACGGCCAGGTTGCCGACGAGCGCGGCCGCCGCGTACGCGGGCAGATACGCCCAGGTCGTGTCGCGCAGGCCCAGGCCGACTATCGCCGGGAAGAGGTTGAGCGCGACTGTCATCAACAGCACGTAGCCGAGCAGGTTTGTCAGACGCGCCGCCGAGTAGGTCCGAAGCGGAACGGGCTGGTGGCCGACGACGTTCAGGTCTTCTGCGTCGAGCACGACCTCATTGAACTCGACGATGAGCGACGTGCCTATGACCAGCATCGAGACGCCCAGGTGTACGAGCGCGAAGAAGAAGGCGTCAACGCGCGCGAAGAGGACCGCCGATGTGATGAAGCTCAGGAGCAGGTACTGGCCGACGACCCAGAAGAGCGGCGTGATTAAATCCTTCGGCTTGCTGGCGGTCGCGCGCCCGAACTGCTGGCTGCGAAAATCCATCAGCACGTACGCACGCAACAGCGCCCGGAACGGCCGTGGCCGCACACCCAAACTCCGCAGCACGCGGTTGGTCCGGCTCGTGTCTGACGCGTTGGTGCTTGCGCTCATGTGCTTAAGGCAGTGATAAGTGATAAGTGATGAGTAAAGATCGCTGCTTTTTCTTATCACTTATCACTTATCACTTATCACTTATCACTTTCATTATTGAAGGAGCCGAGAAAAGCTCCGACCAGTTCCTGCTGGTCTTCCGACGCGGTGAGCGAGCGGAAGAGCGTTTCGAGCGTCGCGCGTTTGGAGGACGAAAGGAGTTCGGAAGTCATGCCGTCGGCGACGACGCGGCCGCGGTCGAGGATGATGACGCGCTCGCACAGGCGTTCGACCACGTCGAGGATGTGCGAGCAATAGAGGACGGTCTTGCCGCGGTCGGCCAGGCCCCGCACGATGTCTTTAATCATCCACGCGGCGTTGGCGTCGAGCCCCGACAATGGCTCGTCGAAGAGCACTATCTCCGGGTCGTGAAGGAGCGCGGCCGAGATGACGACCTTCTGCCTCATGCCCTTGCTCAGAGTGTCCAGGCGGCGGTCGGCCGCGTCCCTAATCTGGAACAGTTCGAGCATGCGCGCCGTGCGCTCGGCGACCTCCGCCGGCTCCATCTCGTGCAGCGCGCCGACCAGCGCCAGGTATTCGTTCGCGCTCAGGGAAGAATAGACAGTCCCCGTCTCCGGCACGTAGCCGATGCGGCGTTTGACTTCGAGCGGCTGGCCCACAACGTCGAAGCCGGCGACGCTCGCCGAGCCGGAGGTGGGCCTCAGTGTGCCGGTCAGAATCTTAACGGTCGTGGATTTCCCGGCCCCGTTCGGGCCGAGGTAGCCGCAGACCTGACCGGCCGGCACGCTGAAGCTGACATCGCGCAGCGCCTCGGTCTCGCCGTAAGTCTTGGTCAGTCGCTGGACGTTAATCATCTTCGAGTGCTGTGTGCCCCGATGAAAAGCGCGGCGCTGGCGCTCTCCCTTTTACTGCGAAGACTTGATGATGTCAGGGTTATCTTGCTGGACTTTGTTGGCCCGTTGTTCCGCTTCCTCGTACTGTTGTACGAGGGCGTTGAGGCGCGCGTCAACTTCCTTTGCTTTGGCGATGAGTGCGTCTTGAGTGGTGAGCGACGGGGCGAGCGGCGTCAGCGACAATTCTTTGGCGACCTCTTTGCTCTCGGCCAGCTTTCTGAACCCCTCCGCCTTGAGCGTGATGTACTCTTTGAATTTCTCGTTAATCTTCAGCTTGCTGGCCGCTTCCAGCTTGTTGACAACCTGGTCGCGGAACGTCGCCGCGCTCTTGGCGTAGAGGTCGGCGGACTCTTGCGCGGCGGATCTGATTTGCTCCCGGTTGGAAGGGAAATTTTCTATCGTCTCCGGGTTCATGAACGAGCGAAATTTGGCGTAAGCCTCCTCCGACAATTTGTTGCCGGCGAGGATGCCCGCTTTGGCCTCTTCGATCATTTTGTTGGCGTCGGCCGTGTCGTCGCCGAATTTGCACCCGGCGACGAGGGCAAGCGAGAGCAGAATGCAAAACGATCTGAACCTGTATCGAGGCGGCATTAACGAATCCTCCTGTACCTTGGAAAGCGCCCCGTCTCTTGCGGCGCGGGCGCGTGCGCGAACGAAATTTGGGCCGAGCGAAAGTCGTCAGCTTGTACCATCATTCTGGGGAATAAGCAACATTTCCCGCGCCTTTCCGAGCGCGCTGGCGTTCTCCAGCACCAGCATCAGGCTGGCTAGAATTTCGGCGCGCGGGTGCGAGCGCGATTCCGAAAGCATCTTGACGAGGCGGGGCATTTCGCGCAGCCCCTGTATCACGTAGAGCGCAATTTTTTCCGCGTCGAGCCGCTCGCGCCCCTCCGTCACCAGGACTTCGACGAGCCTGCGCCGCACGTCCTCGAACATGTCGAATTCCAGACTATTATCTTCAGTCATTTGCTTCGCCCTGCTTCCTCTGCCGGGTTTCCTTCAATCAACGAGCAAGCGTGGGAGTTAATGAGACGAGGCGGGCGAGGTCTGATTGCATAATAACATAGTGATAAGTGATGAGTGATAAGTGATGAGTAAAAGCCGTGAATCGTGAATCGTAAATCATGAATCGAAGAGCGGTCTTTCTTTTACGATTTACGATTTACAAGTCTTAACTCATCACTTATCACTCATCACTTATCACTGTATACGGTGCGAGCCGTCGCTTGAGTTCTGCCGGGAGTGAGACTGTCTCGAAGGTGTCGCGGCGGACGGCGACGAGGACGAAGTGTGCTTCGGCGACGAGGGCGTCTTCGCCCTTGCGGCGGACTTCGAAGTTGAGCCGGAGGGATTTTGTGCCGACGCGCCCGACGAAGACCGCGACTTCCAGCAGATCGTCCAGTTGGGCCGCCTGCCGAAAGTCGCATTCGAGGTGGGCGCGCGGCAGCCACACGTCCAACTCGTCGAACAGCACGCTGTAGGGGAGCCCGACCGAGCGAAAAAGCTCCGTCTCCGCGAACTCGAAGAAGCGTATGTAAGCGCCGTAGAAAATAATGCGCGCCGCGTCAACGTCGCCCCAGCGCACGCGCTCCTCGATAGTGAATTTGGAGACTTCGCTGATAAGACCGCCCCTCCACGACGCGCGCACGGACCACGGCCGGTCAGTTGAACCAGATAGTGTCGGCCAGCCACTTGCCGTCCGTCTCAACGAGCGTCGTCAGGGTGCGCCCGTTCTTCATCTTGATTTTCATGGTCTTCTTCCCCTCGTACTCGCCGGGCTCAGCCGAGGCGTAGAGGTCATCCAGGGTGTAGCGCCCGGCCTCGCCCTTGGCCTTGTCAACAAGCTCTTTGGTGATGCGGTCGCGCAGGCGCTCTGTGAAACAAGGTCTGAGCTTGTCGGCGTCGCCGGCCTTGACCAGCTCGAACTGGTAAGCGATGGAGCCTTTCGGGCTTGAGAGCGACGAGTCAGAGCCGCCCTCCTTCTTGCCGCACGCGACGAACACGAGGGAGGCCGCCAACAACAGCGGCAGGTAAC
>DATFCB010000595.1:0-4072 GCA_035253525.1 Pyrinomonadaceae bacterium
TACGACTGGGTCAACGACATAGCGGTGGACCCGGCGGGCAACATTTACGCGGTGGGCACTACGAGCTCGTTGGATTTCCCGCTGAAGAATCCGTCCCCGCCTGCCACCTATTCCAGCGCCTTCCTGGTCAAGCTGAACCCGAAGCTCTCGGGCGCGTCCGCACTACTCAACAGCACCTTTCTGGGCGGCACAGACTATGACGAAGTCCTCAGCATCGCCCTCGACCCGGCGGGCAACGTCTACCTGACCGGCGTTACCACCTCATACGATTTTCCGATGAAGAACGCGTTCGACCCGGACTACAAATACTACGACGCCTTCGTGATGAAGCTGAACCCGAACCTCACGGGCGAAGCCTCGCTCCTCTACTCCACTTACCTCGGCGGCACCAGCTATGACACGGGCTTTTCTATCGCCGTGGACCCGGCGGGCCTGGTTTACGTGGCCGGCTCCACCGTGTCGGAGGATTTCCCGAAGAAGAATCATTTCCGCACAAAGCAGGGGGGCGATGATCTCAACTCGAACGATGTCTTCGTCACGAAGCTGGACACGAACCGTCCGGGCTGGGGCGGGCTTCTTTACTCTACCTACATAAGCGGGA
Source organism: Pyrinomonadaceae bacterium (assembly GCA_035253525.1). Taxonomy (GTDB): domain Bacteria; phylum Acidobacteriota; class Blastocatellia; order Pyrinomonadales; family Pyrinomonadaceae; genus QHXM01. Next base: position 602 of record DATFCB010000595.1, read on the forward strand.
GCGGGAACGATAAAGCCTACGGCGTCGCCGTGGATTCGGCCGGCAACATCTACGTGGCTGGCTCGACCGATTCGCCCAATTTCCCTGTGAAGAATCAGTACCTGTCATTCCACCAGTGCGCGTACGATATATTCGGCTGCGGGGACGGGTTCGTCACGAAGCTGAACCCGAATCTTCCGGGGGCGGCCGCGCTCCTCTATTCGAGCTATATAGGCTCCGGCTATCTGGACTACTGCACGAACATCGGCCTGGACGCGGCGGGCCACGTCTACGTGGCGGGCGTCACCACCTCGCTGGCATTCCCGTGGCTCAACGGCTATCTGGAAAAACTGGACACCAGTTATGACGCCTTCGTGATGAAGTTCGACCTGAACATTCCGGGCGCGGCCGGGCTGCTCTACTCGACCGCGCTCGGCGGCCCCGACTTGGACTACTTGTACGACATGGCCGTAGACCCGACGGGCATCGTCTACTTGACGGGCGAATCATTCTCCCTCTTCCCGCTGAGGGATGAATACCAGGGGAAACAGGGCGGGGACCTCTTCATGGACGCCTTCGTGGCGAAGCTGGACACGAACATTCCGGGAGACGGCGGCCTCATCTTCTCGACCTACCTTGGCGGCGGCGAGTTTGATTCCGGTCGTGCCGTCGCTTTCGACGGGGCCGGCAACGTTTACGTGGCAGGCGTAACTGATTCGCTCGATTTCCCGAAGAAGAACCATTTCCGCGCGAGACAGGACAGCGAGGCGGGCGTCCTGGACGCCTTCATCACCGTGCTGACGGAGACCCTCGCCCTCAGCGGGCGCGTCACCAGCGACGGCACGACTGGCGTCGGCGGCGTGACCGTGACGCTCAGCGGCTCCCAGAGCAAGACCGCACTCACCGACAGCACCGGCAGTTACTCGTTCGGCAGCATTCTGCCGGGCGGTAACTACGCGATCACCCCCTCGAAGGGCGGTCTCGTCTTCATCCCGTCGCGGCGCAGTTTCATCGGCCTGCGGGACGACCAGACCGGCGTCAACTTCACGACGCGCCGCGCCGCCATCAGCGGCCGCGTCACAATTGGCACAGCTGCGGGCGCGCCCCTGAGCGGCGTGACGATGAAGTTGACGGGCGGGGCCGGGTTCACGCCGCGCACCGTGAACACTTCGAGCACGGGCGCGTACTCGTTCGGCAACGTCCCTACGCCGGGCAACTACAGGGTGACGCCCTCAAAGGTCAACTATAACTTCAACCCCACGCAACTGGCCTTGCTCAACCTGACCGCGAATCAGACGGCAACGAACTTCGTGGCGACGCTCAAGTCCTACACCGTCAGCGGCGTGGTCAAGCTTGGCGATGCGGGGCTGGGCGGCGTCAAGGTGACGCTGGCGAGTCCGACGCCTGCGGGCTTCGCCACGCGGACGGCAACGACCGACAGCGCCGGGGCTTATTCTTTCGCCAACGTCCCGCCCGCACGCAGCTACACGGTGACGGCGGCGAAGACCGGATACCAACTCATCCCGGCCAGCAGGTCGCTCCCCAACCTGAGCGCCAACCAACCGGCGGCTAACTTCTCCGTCAAAGTCTACTCAATCCGCGGGCGAATCACCGAAGCGGGCACGCTCTCAGGCGTCTTCGCGGCGACGGTAACGCTGACGAGCCCGGTGCCCGCCGGGTTCTCCGCGCGCATCGTCCACACAGACTTTGAGGGCTATTACACTTTTCTGAATTTACCGGCCGGCCGCAACTACACGCTCAAGCCCTCGCGCTCGAACTTCACCTTTAGCCCCGCGTCAAGAAGCTTCGCGAACCTGAGCGGCAACATTCCGGCGGGGGCCTCCACGAGTTTCATCGGCACCGGGCCGTAAAGCCCTCGGCGAAACCACTCAACACCTTTGCGACTTTGCGCCTTTGCGTGAGGAAAATTTTCACGCTGGAGGCGCAAAGTCGCAAAGCACTGCTCAATGAATTGAAATTAAGTTCTAGCTCAGGCGACGCAGAGGCCCGCGCCCCAGGTGAAGCCCGCGCCGAAGGCAGGGAGCAAGAGGCGGTCGCCGGGCTGGATGCGACCCGAGCGGCGCAGCACGTCGAGCGCGATTCCCATCGAGGCCGAAGACGTGTTGCCGTAATCCTCAAGCACGGAGATGACACCGCCCTCCGCGGTCGGGAACTTCAGCCCGCGCGCGACCTGTGCCAGAAGGTTCGCGTTCGCCTGGTGCGGGACCATCCAGCGCACGTCCGCCGCCTGTAGGTCGTTCCGCTCAAGCACGGTCTGGCAAGCCGCGACGATCTTGCGCGACGCCTGCAAAATCACGGACTGCCCGACCATCCGCGCAGCGAAATCCTCAGCATGTTCGGCAGGCGAGTATGAGCGCGCCGTCCCGAACTCAGTCCCCGGACAACGCATTCCGAGATCGTCAACGTAACTGCCGTCCGTCGCCAGATGCACGTCCAGAATCTCAAGCCCGCCGTCCGTCTTTTCGTTCGAGACGATAAGCGCGGAAGCCCCGTCGCCGAAGAGCATGGAGAGCGTGCCGGCCGCGGGCGAGAGGTCTAAGAAAGCGGACTGTATTTCGGCGAGGCAGATGGCAACGTGACGTGCCGCGCCGGACGCGACCAGAGCGCGCGCGACCTGCAAGCCGTAAAGCGCGTTGCAACAGGCGGCGCGTATGTCGAGACACGGAATCTCGCGCAGGCCGAGCGCCTTCTGCACGGCGGGCGAGCTGCCCGGAATGAAGCGGTCTGGCGTCATCGTGCCGAACAGCACGTAATCAATGTCCTCCGGCTTGAGACGCGCGTCGTCGAGCGCGAGCCTTAAGGCTTCGGCGGCGAGCGAACTCGTCGTCGTGCCGCTCGCGGCCCAGCGGCGGCGGCGTATGCCGGAGGACTTGAAAATCTGCTCGGCTTCGAGGCCGAGCCCCGCGGCGATCTCTTCGTTGGTGATTGATTGCTCGGGCGCGTACATCCCCGAGCCTGTGATGTAGGCTGTCACTTTCCGCTTAACCTCTGCGCGACTCGACGTAGCGCTCGATGGCTTCGAGCGTCTGGAAGTTGGCGGCCTTGACATCCGCGTCCGGCACTTTGATGCCCGTCTCCGTTTCGAGCACCCCTATGAAATCGACGAGGGCGAAGCTGTCGAGCACGCCCGCCTTGAAGAGGTCGTCGCCGGGCTGCGGGGCCTGCGCCCCGTTGTTCTGCGCGTTCTCGTTGAGGTAATCCGTCACACCTTGCGGCAATGCCATGAGTTTTCCCGTCCTTAGATTAAAAAATTATCGAGCCTGATAAGACCTGCCGAGTCTAACGAGTCCGCACGGGGCTCGTCAAACACGGGCAGACTGACCAGACTCGATAGACTGCCGAACCTAAACTTATTTGCCTTTGCCGGAGCGCGCCTTGTACTTAGCGTAGCCGTCTGCGATGGCGTCGTAGATGAGGCGGCCGACGACCTCCGCGCCCTCCGCGGTCGGGTGCGTCAGGTCGCCGCCGACC
>DATFCB010000596.1:0-4215 GCA_035253525.1 Pyrinomonadaceae bacterium
GCGTGCAGCGTGTAGAAGTTGTCCAGGTCGGGGTTCAATTTCCAGATCGAGCCGTCGCGCTCGACCGTGAAATCCACACTCACCTTGCGGCCGTCGCCGGGGTTGGCGAGATATTTCGTGTCGTTGTGCGTGCCTGTGCCGGCCGTGTCGTGGAGCACCACCCCGACGACCTTTCTCTTACCGGGCTTGATGTGCTTGGCCCTAAATTCGGTCCAGTTCGGTTGAGCTACTTTGGCCATAACTTCCTCCAATTCGCGGTGAAATAGTGAAAAGCTCGAACGAGCCGGCCGGTATGTGCCCGTAGAGATTCACCTCAAAGATGAGACCAGCGGAAGGCCGGCGGCGGCGGTAAAACGACCCCTTGAGGAACATCGGTGCGAACCGTTGACGGCACTGAGAACGGGACATGTGTCCAGGGGCGGCGACAGTTCGGCGGCGATGATAGCACAAAGTTTGTGCCAGTTCGCAAAGTTTTAGGCGAGCGCTCAGAGCGGCAGCGTGAAGAGAGTGAAGAAGCCGTTGAGCATGAGGACCGCGGCGACCGCCCCGAGCACGATTGCCAGCCTGAGAATCATGCGCGACGAAGAGAGAATGGCGACCGACGCGAGCACGATGGCGATCTGAAAAAGCGCCTCCGCCAAGTCGAAACTCGTGTCCTGCTTGAGCGCGCGGTCGCGCTCGGCCTCGAAACCTTTCGCCCGCTCGGACAGCTCTTTCTTCCCCTCGCCCTTGTCCGGCTCGCTCTCGTAGCGCGCAACAGTCTCCTTGTACTGCTGAATCTTCGCTTCAAGCGACTGCCGCAGCTCGGGCGTCAACGAACTCTCGTGCAGTTGAATTTCTGATTCCAGCTCGTCGGCGGCGAGTTTGTAAGAAGTCTGGCGCGCGTTCTTGGCCTGGTAGAAGGACCAGAGGTTGCTGGCCTGTATGTTGTTGGCGACGATGTCTTCGGCGACGTTGCCGCCGCCGAGGCTCGTGATCGCCAGCAGCATCGCCATGACCGCGATGACGAGCGCCGCCCGCCCGCGGAATTTGTCTTCCGCGCTCTTCTCTTTCTGCCCTTCCCCTTCGCCCAACTCGCTGATCGCCTCAGCGGCTTCGCTCGGCTCCATCTACGTGCTCCTCCAGACTTCACACGGGGTTACGATCAAACAAGATAAGACCAACGAGCCACGGAGTCACGCGAAACGGGCGCGAAGCTGAAGACGTGCGGTGTAGTTTCGTCTGAATCAGGGGTTCACAGCCTTTCAGGCTTCTTCCGCAACTCTGGTCTTACCAGGCATAAAACCTATAGGAGATCAGCCCCGTCACCTGTACGGGCTTGCCCTCTACGAGCGTCGGCGTGAAGCGCGAATCGTACGCCGCCCGCACAGAGGGAGCGACCAGGAGTGGGTGCGCGCCGCACCTGTCTTCCGCCGAGATGACTTTGCCCTTCTCATCAATCTTGATTTTGATGACGACGTAGCCCGCCAATTTGCGATACTTAGCCTCCTTCGGGTAAACGGGATTCGGGAGACTGATGGCCTTGCCGTTTAAGACTTCGTCGGGCGGGGCGGGGGTATTACCCCGCAGAAAGCTGAACTGCTTCGCCACGTCGGCCCACTTCCCCATCTCATCCCTGGCGTAGTAAACACAGGAGTATCGCTCCAGGGCTTTCCTGACCTCCTCATTCTTGGCCCCGAGCGCGTTCCCGCGAACCTCTATGGACTTCTGGTACAGGGGCTCCGCCTTTGAATACTCGCGTGTCAGGCGGTAGAACTCGGCCAGGTTGAAGGCAGCCCTGGCTGTCTCCAGACTCCCTGCCCCAGTCAACTCCTCCCGCAGCGCGAGCGAGCGCTTGAAGTAGTTCTCGGCCTTGTCGAAATCGAGGTTCACGTAACTCAGGTAGGCCGCGTTGTCTAACACGCGAGCGACGGTTGCGCGGCCCTGCGGCGGCGGCGACTGTTCGTAGAAAGTCAGGACGCGCTGGTAATAATCCCTGGCCGTCCCGTAGTCCCGCCTCGCGGCGTAAACCTCTGCGAGGTTCGTGAGCGCGTCCACAATCAGCGGGTGCCCGTGCGGGAGTGACTTTTCACGAAGTTGCAGGGCGCGCTTAGCCAGAGGAAGCGCCTTGTCGTACTTGCCCTCGTTGTGAAGTCGGACGACTTCCGCGCTCAGCTTCATGGATTCGAGCACTTCGGGCGATGAGGTTTCCGCCTGTTGCTGTGTCGTGGGGGGATTGTCTTGCGCAGCCGCGACGCCGGTTAAAAACGCACAGGCGAGCAGTGCGAGGAGCAATCTTTTCATCTTCGGTCAGGTTCTCCTTGAATCTCTCATTTCTTCGGCGGGCGGCTCGGCCTGATCTCGACGCGGCTCAAGAGGCCGCGCTCGTTAGTGTTGAGCAGGTCGAGGACGGCGCGCGCGATGTCGTCGGGCTGCAACTGCCAGCTCTGGCTCTCGTCCGGCTCATCATTGCCGAAGTAGGTGTTGACCGAGCCGGGCATGACGTAGCTGACGCGTATGCCGTCATGCCGCACCTCCTGCATCAACGCCTCGCTGAAACCGTTGAGGCCGAACTTGGAGGCGTTGTAGGCGGCCATCTGCGGGTGCGCGTTCGTCCCCGCAAGCGAAGAGATGTTGATGATGTAGCCGCCCCCGCGCTCCTTCATGCGCGGGATGGCCTCGCGGCAGCAGTAGAAGACGCCGAAGAGATTCGTTTCTATTACCGCGCGGAAGTCCTCCGGCGACATTTCGTCCACGCGCCCGAAGAGACCTATGCCCGCGTTATTGACCAACACATCCACCCCGCCGAACTCCGTGGCCGCGTGCTCGAAGAGCGCCTTCACCTCCTCGTAGTCGCGCACATCGCACACCGCGCCAGTCACCAAGCCCTCGCCCGCGTCGGCCATCTCGCTCACGGCGCGCTCGACCTCGTCCGAGTTGCGCGCGCTCACGCACACGTTCACGCCCTCGCGCACCAGCGCCTCCGCAATCGCCCGCCCGATCCCCTTCGTGCTCCCGGTAACTATCGCCGTCTTCCCGTTTAGACTCATCTCTCCCCCCTGGATTCAACCCTTAGCGCCTTTGCGTCTTGGCGTGAGATGTTTTGTTTTTTTCACGCAAAGGCGCAAAGACGCTAAGGAGTTGAGTCAATCAGCACCTTGATTTTTGAAACGACCTTTAAGCACTCTCCAACTTCGCTTTTAGCCGTTCGTTGACCACTTTCGGGTTGGCCTTGCCTTTGGAGGCTTTCATCACCTGGCCGACGAAGAAGCCGAAGAGGGTCTCTTTGCCGGCGCGATACTGTGCCAATTGCTGCGGGCTGGCGGCGATGACGCCCTCGATGATGGTGTCAATCTCGGCGGTGTCGCTCAACTGCACCAGCCCGCGCTCCTCTACTATGGCCGCGGCCGATTTGCCCGAAGCGAACATCTCTACCAGCACGTCCTTGCCCTGCTTGCCGCTGATCTTGCCCTCGTCAATCAGGCGCAGGAGCGCGGCCAACTCTTCCGGCGCAACGGGACTCCGGTCAGCAGAGACTCCCGACGCCTCCAACTCGCGCAGCAGCTCGCTCCTAATCCAGTTGGCCGCGCCGCGCGGATTGTTCGAAGCCTTAGCCGCCTGCTCGTAATAGTCCGCGAGCGCGCGGTTGGAGACGAGTTGCGACGCATCATTGAATGAGAGGTCGTACTCGCGCATGAAACGGTTGCGCCGCGCGTCGGGTAACTCCGGCAGCGACTCGCGCACGCCCTCTATGAACTCGCGCGTGACGACAAGCGGCGGCAAATCCGGCTCAGGGAAGTAGCGGTAGTCGTGCGCCTCCTCCTTCGAGCGCATGACGCGCGTCTGGCCCGCGCGCTCGTCCCAGAGCCGCGTCTCCTGCGTGACGCGCCCGCCCTCTTCGATGAGATTTATCTGCCTCTCAATCTCAAACTCGATGGCGCGCTGCATGAAGCGCACGGAGTTGAGATTCTTCAGCTCGACCTTCGTCCCGAACTTTTCGTCGCCGATGCGCCTGACCGAGACGTTCGCCTCGCACCGCAGGTTCCCCTTCTCCATATCCGCGTCCGACGCCCCGACCCACTGCAACGCCTGGCGCACATGGTTGACGTAATCGTAAGCCTCCCACGACGTGCGGAAGTCAGGCTCCGTCACTATCTCCGCGAGCGGCGTTCCGGCGCGGTTGAGGTCAATGTAGGAGTAGCGGTCAACGTCTGGCAGCCCTTCGTGCACGTTCTT
>DATFCB010000597.1:0-3522 GCA_035253525.1 Pyrinomonadaceae bacterium
CGCGCCGAGGGCGTTGGAGTCGGCCGGGACGCCTTTGTTCATTAATCGACAGACCTCTTCGACCAGGCCGGCGGCGAAGTGGGCTTCGGCGCGCTCGTTAATCCGGCGGTAAAGCTCTGCGCGCGGCGGGTGCAGCGCGAAGACGCGTATGCGGGAGGCGAAAGGCGGGGGCTCCATGTGCCCGGTCGCCTGCTCGGACATGTTGCGCCCCGTCTGGAGCCTGACTTCGAGGGCGCGCTGCACGCGCGACCAATCGCGCGCAGCAAGTTTCGCGGCCGACTGCGGGTCGAGCCGCGCGAGCATCCTGTGAAGATGCTCGGGGCCGCGACGCGCGCGAATCTCGGTCAGGCGGCGGCGCAGGCGCTCGTCCGTTTTTGGGCCAGGGAAGAACGGCTGGCGCAGGGCGCGCAGGTAAAAGCCTGTCCCGCCGACGAGGACGGCCATCTTCCCGCGAGCCTCTATCTCGTCAATCACGCGGGCGGCCGCGCGCGCCCACTCGCCTGCTGTGTAATTCACTTCCGGCGAGACGAAATCAATCAGGTGGTGCGGGACGCCCCGCCGCTCGCTCAGTGGGACCTTGGCCGTCGCAATCTCTATCTCGCGGTAGACCTGCACGGAGTCGCAGTTAATGACCTCGCCCCCGCAACGCAAGGCCAACTCGATGCCGAGTTCGCTCTTGCCCGAAGCGGTCGGGCCGACGACGGCAACAATGGGTTTGGAAGATTGATCGGCAGAGTTCACGAATCGGAAAGGACGAGCCGAGAGATAATCACCACCCAGATGATCGCGAGCAGCGCGAGCGCGCCCAGAGTTTGTGCACGGGAAAACCTCATCACATCGCCAACATAAGGTCGTCCATCGTTTGTCCCGTAGGGACAACTGAAAATAGCCCAGCACTTCAGTGCTGGGAACCAAGCGAAAAAAAACGGAGTCCCGTAGGGACGACTGAATTCTACCCTAGAACATATCGCTCGTCGTATGCAATCCCGTGCTTCTTCAGAAAACTCAAGAATTCTTCCTTAAATGTTTTCTTCAGGTGATGTTCCTTTTGCGTTTGGATGTAATGAACAGTCGCTTCGATCTGCGAAATGCCAACGCTGAATGCTCCGTAACCTTCTTGCCAGGCAAAATGGCGATGATCGGGAAACTGCTGGTGAATCCACTTTGATGAGCCGCCTTTGATTACCTGAATTGCCTTGGCGATGGGTGTCGTCGCGGGCAGGGATAGCAGCAGGTGAACATGGTCTTCGATGCCTCCGATGGCGAGAACCTTCATGTTGTTCTCGCGCGCAATGCCGCCTATGAACAGCCAGAGGCGGCGCTGTAAATCATGGGAGATTAATTTTTGTCGTTGGCTGGTGCTGAAGACGCAATGCATCAGGCAGTTGACGTAGGAATGAGGCATAAGAAACTCCCTTTCAGTCGTCCCTACGGGACTCCGATAAATTTTCATGCCTGATTCCCAGCACTGAAGTGCTGGGCTATTTTCAATAGCCCCTGACGGGGCTGAGAAACTGTTGGCGGGTGGTAGTCGTGGGTGGTTCTGGCGAGGTCACTAATTGTAAAGCTTCGTCAACTCGATGCCAGTGTAATACGCCTTCAAAATCTTGTCGTAGGTCAGACCTTGACGCGCAAGGCCGTAGGCTCCGACCTGGCAGAGGCCGACGCCGTGGCCCCAGCCGCGCCCCGTGAAGGTGAAGCCGACGAGGCGGCCTGAGTCGTCGTAGCGGCGGTCAATGACGAAGAGCTGCTCGCGCAGGCCGAGGGCCGAGCGGATGCGGCCGCCGCGCAGGTGCGCCGTGCCGTTTGTGCCAATAATGAGCAGGTCGGTCGCGCGTCGCGACGAGCCGCGCGCCGCGACGCGCAAATCCGTCAACGCGCCTATGCCGCGCGACCAGCGCGAGAGTTTCGTCTGGACTTCGCCGACGCTCATCGCGGCCGTCCAGTTGGCGAAGGGCGACGAGCGGTCGGCCGCCGCGCCGTTCGGGGCCGGGCGGACTTCCAGGTAATCAACCTCGCCGCGCGTGTTCAGGTGAAAGGTCACCGGCTCGCCGCCGACCAACGAGACAGAGCGCATCTGGTAGGCGTTGTCGCCGAAGGCGCGGAAGAGATAGGAGTCAGAGTCAACGCTGATGGGCTGGTCGCGGTTCTTCTGCGAGCGCAGGATCATCGCCCCGGCGGTCGTCGGTCGCGTCGTCCCTTTTTGGAGGCCGAAAAACCCGCGCGCTTCCAGGGTGCTTGCGACCGCCCGGATGACGCGACCGCGCGTCATCACTTCGCGCGGTCTGAGCGTCGCGTCCGGGAAAAGTGGGAGCAACCCGTCGCGGATTAGCCACGCTACGTCCGCGCGGTTTTGCGCGGGAATGTTGTCGGCGTCGCGGAACGAGAGCAGGTATTCCACGTCCGCGTTGTCGAGCAGGGTGTCCGCGCGGGCCTCGCCGAAGACGGCGGCCGCGAGCGCCGTGCTGAAGGCGGGCGCGCGTGTTACGTCGTCCGTGACGGCTGGCACAGTTTGCCGCGTCATGCGCGCAACGGCCGCGAGCCAGTTGCGGACTTCCGCCGCGGAGACGGGCGCGCCGAGCCAGTTGTCCGTGAGCTGTTTTGTGCCAAGATTGAAGCCGTGTATGTCCAACAGCGCGCCGTAGCGCGCGAGTCCGATGTTCGCTTCCTCGCGTATGTCCGGCAGGTCGCGCGAGGATTTGATGGTGAAGGAACTGAGGTGCGCGTGGCCTTCGAGCGAGCACTCGCGCCCGCGCAGGTAGGGCGTCGCTTCGTTGAAGATGTTCTCGACGTTTTCGGTGCGGCCGCCGCAGGTCGAAGTGTAGAGCGCGTTGATGGGTTCGTCGTGGTAGGTGGCGACCAGCCCACGCGTCTCTTCGACGGCGCGCGTGGAGAGCGGGTGCTCCGTCGAGAGTCCGCCGTAAACCTGCGAGCGCGTCGTCGGCAGCAAGTCGAAACCTTGCGAGGCGAACTGATTTTTGTTCCTGACGGCGTAGGTGCGCGCCGCGATGGCCTGCGCCTTCTGCGCCTCAAGCGCCGGGTAGCCGCCCGGCGACAGTTCGTTCGGGACGACGCCGCGCACGTAGTCTTCCAGGCCCAGGACGTTGACGACCGTCAGCGTCCCAGAGCGGTTGGCGAAGACCTCAAGCCGCCCGCGATAAGGTTTCTCGTTAAAACGCACGGGAGCGCTCGATTCATTCTCGGAGGCGAAAACGACGGGCGCGCTCGTGCTGAAAATTTTGGATGAGCCGGAAGCGTAGGCGACCACCTCGCGTGTCGGCGCGCTCAGGAGGGAGGCGGGGCGGGTGGCGTTTGAGACGGCGTTGCGCGGCGCGGCGGCCTGCGTGCCGCGCGACTCGACGACCGTTGCGGTCGCAAAGCCTGCGTCTTCGAGTTGCGCGCGCAGCTCCGCAGCTTTCGACGCGGAGAGGTCCGAGCCGACCTGTATGCGCCAGGAGTTTGTCGCGGCGTCTTGAGTGACAGCGGCCTCCGCGCCCGTCGCCTCGCGTATCTCGGTCGCAG
>DATFCB010000598.1:0-2383 GCA_035253525.1 Pyrinomonadaceae bacterium
CCGTGCCTTGCTTGATTCACGGGGAACTCTTCAGGGGAATTGGCCCTAATGTTGAGACAGCCGGGCACGGGCTGTCAACCCGCAGCCCACACGAGGACTGAATTAGAACACCCGCGTGACACGTTGTATGCTAAAGTCGCCCGCAAGTAATACGACTCAACACCTTTGCGTCTTTGCGCCTTTGCGTGAGAAAAGCTTTTCTCGCTGGAGGAGCAAAGACGCAAAGAAATCACTCTGGTTTTAAGGGGGACGCGAATGATCAAGGCCGTCATCTTCGACATTGACGGGACGCTCGTTGATTCGGTTGACCTGCACGCGCGCGCGTGGCAGGAGACGTTTCGCCGCTTCGGGAAAGAGATTCCTTACGAAGAGGTCCGCCACCAGATAGGCAAAGGCGGCGACCAATTGATGCCCGTCTTCTTCAACGAAGAGGAACTGGAAGAGTTCGGAGAAGAGATGGAGAAGTACCGCGGCGAGCTTTACAAGCGCGAGTATCTTTCCAGGGTGCGCGCCTTCCCGCGCGTGCGCGAGTTATTCCTCAAAGTTAAGGAGGACGGGCTGCGCCTCGCGCTCGCCTCGTCCGCCAAGGAAGACGAACTCGGAGTTTACAAAAAGATTGCCGACATCGAAGACCTGGTGGAAGAGGAAACTTCGGCCGACGACGCGGACAAATCAAAACCGCACCCGGACATCTTCGAGGCCGCGCTTGAGCGCCTGGGCGACGTAGACGCGGACGAAGCCGTCGTCGTCGGCGACACGCCCTACGACGCCGAGGCAGCAGGCAAGCTCGGCCTGCGCGTCGTAGGTGTGCTCTGCGGCGGCTTCCCCGAAGCCGAACTGAGAGCGGCCGGCTGCGTCCAAATCTTCCAAGGCCCGGCCGATTTGCTCGAACGCTACGACGACTCAATCATTAAAAAGCCGTGAATCGTGAATCGTGAATAGAGAAAACCGTTCTTCGATTTACGATTTAAGAGATGAGGATTCTTCACATCAGCTCGGCGCGCTCGCTCGGCGGCGGCGAAAGGCATCTGGCCGATCTCGCCAACGCACTCGCGCGGCGCGGGCACGAGGTTTATGCCGCGCTTCGCCCGCGCTCGCCGCTCAGGCAGGAGCTGTCGGAACTGCCCCCGGAAAACATCTTCGCCGTCTCTTTGCGCAACGCGCTCGACATACGCAGCGCACGCTCCCTGGCCCGCTTCGTGCGCGCGCACAAGATAGAGTTGGTTCACGCGCACGTGGCGCGCGACTACCCGCTGGCGGCGATGGCCTGTTGGCGCAACCGCCGCGCGAAGCTCGTCGTCACGCGCCACGTCCTCTTCCACCTCAGCCGCCTCCACGCGCTCACGCTCGCGCGCGCCTCGCGCGTGATAGCCGTCTCACGCGCGGTCGAGCGCGCTCTCCTGGCACAAAAAATTTTTCCCGCGCGCAAAGTAACGGTCATCCCGAACGGCATAGACTTCCGACGCTTCGACGCCGGCCGGGATGCCTTCGACCGCGAAGAGTTTTGTCGCCGGCTGAAGATCGCGCCGGAGAGTTTGCTGGTTGGGACCGTCGGAGAACTCAAGCGGCAGAAGGGGCACGAAGACTTTCTGCGAGCGGCGGCCCTGGTCGCGCGCGCAGACGAGAGCACTCACTTCATCATCGCGGGCGCGGACACGACGCGCACAAATGAACGCCGCGCGGCGCTCGAACGCACGGTCGCGGAGCTTCACCTGAAGAATCGCGTCACCTTCACGGGCTGGCTCGACGACACCGCTCCACTGCTGCGCGCGCTGGACGTGTACGTCTCGGCCTCGCACACGGAGTCTTTCGGCCTGGCGATTGTCGAGGCGATGGCGGCGGGGCTCGCTGTGGTCGCGACCGCGACCGAGGGCGCGCGCGAGATTATCACTGATGAAGAAACGGGCGTGATCGTCCCCGTCGGCGACCACGACCAGCTTGCCGCCTCCGTCGTCCGTCTACTCAAAAATGAGGACGAGCGTGCGCGCATCGGGAGTAAAGCTGCCGCCGTCGCCCGCGCTCTCTTCAGCCTCGACCGCATGGTTGACTCGACCGAGCGAGCCTATCAAGAAGTGATGAGTGATAAGTGATAAGTGATGAGTAAAAGAAAGAAGGTTCTTCTTATCACTCATCACTCATCACTTTTCTATCCTGTCTATCTTCGCGGCGAGGATGAAGTCGCTTTCGGTGAGGCCGTCAATCTTGTGGGTCATGATTGTAATCTCCGCATAGCCCCAGCCGAAACAGATGTCTGGATGATGTCCCCAGGTCGAGACGGGTCAGTACGCCGCCTCCTGCCAGCAGCCGGATGTTCGGTAGCCGCCCGCGCAAGGACTCCATCAAACCCAGATCCACCCCGCATCCGGTTCCGATCCTGCCGAGG
>DATFCB010000599.1:0-2067 GCA_035253525.1 Pyrinomonadaceae bacterium
ATCCCAGGCATCATCACGTCCAGGAGCGCCAAGTCAACCTTCTCCTTCTCTATGATCTCCAGGCCCGCGTAGGCGTCCAGCGCCTGCCGGACCTCGTAGCCCTCCTGCCCGAGCGCGAACTTCACCAACTGTTGCAACTCGGGATCGTCGTCCACCACCAGAATTCTTTTCGCCATCACAAAAGCCCTCCCTGAATTCAACCCCTTAGCGTCTTTGCGCCTTTGCGAGAAAAAACCAAAACCACTCACGCAAAGACGCAAAGGCGCAAAGGTGTTGAGTCAATCATTGCTTGAGTAGTCCAAATGCTCTCACGGGAAACGTGCCCATGCCCTTAACTTTGACGGGGACGGCGAAGAATTTGAAACCATTGTCCGGCAGGGCGTCCAGGTTGCACAGGTGCTCGACGATGGGGATGCCGGCGCGCAGCAAGATGGAGTGGGCCGGGCGCGACGCGTCCCCTGTGTCGTCAATGTTGTACGAGTCAATCCCGACCAGCCTCGCCCCGGCGTCCGAGAGAAACTGTGCCGCCTCGTTTGTCAGGAAAGGATGACCGTCGAAGTATTGCTCACTGCCCCAGTGCGCGGCCCAGCCCGTGTGAATCAATACGGCCTTGCCGGTGACTTCGACGCCGTTGAAAACGGACGCGCCCACGTCTCGCCGGTCACGCGCGCGGACGACGACCGCGTCCAGGTCCGCGAGCGACGTGAGCGAGAGTTGTGCCAAATCCTCCCCGTCCTCGTACCTGTGGAAAGGGGAGTCGAGATATGTTCCAGTGTTCGCCACCATCTCTATCTTGCCGATGTGAAATTCCGTCCCCGCGGCATAATGCTGGCGGGAGTCGGCGCGGCTGAGGTGGTCTGAGATGACGGGCGCGGGCAGGCCGCGATAGGTAATCATCCCATGCTCCACGGCGTGACTGAGGTCAATGAAACGAGTTGTGTCCTGATTGGGCATGTGTGTCGGGAGAGTGTTGTTCAAATTTCGGCCATCGAGAGAAAGAGGGCGTCGGTCGCGACCTTGCGGTTGACGTTTACGTCCAGTCGCCCGCGGTGCTGCTCAAGCTGCGAGAGCCAGCGCGCGGCGCGGCGGCTGTCAACGCTTGAACCGAGCTTCGAGAGCTGCGGGCGCAAGTCTTGGTTGACCACCTGCTCGTCGTCCGCGCCGAGCGCAAGCACCCACACGTCGCGCACCAGCGTCGCCAGCACGTCCAGTCTCGGCTCGTATTCGTCCTTGCGCTTGGCGTCGTTCATCTCCTCCGAGGCGCGAAGCAGTCGCGCGCGGTCATGCGTCAGGGCGAGCGCATTGATTACGTCCATCATGGCCTCGCGCTGTTGCCGGTAGCTCTCGACATCGGTCGAGAGCGCGCGCCCGATGCTGCCGCGCGCGACGCGCGAGAGCAGGTGCGCGTCGGGCTTAGACACCTGGCGGCCTTCGAGCAGGTGCTTTTCGATCTCGGCGGGCGTGAGCGGCGCGAAGCGAATCATCTGGCAGCGCGAGCGAATCGTCGGCAAGAGCGCCGCCGGGCGCGAGGTCGTCAGCACCAGGTGCGACGTGCGCGGCGGCTCTTCGAGCGTCTTTAAGAGCGCGTTGGAAGAATGCTCGTTCAGCCGCTCGGCCTCTTCGACGATGAAGACGCGCGCGCGCCCTTCGTAGGGGCGGAAGTTCGCCTCCTGCTCAATCTCGCGCATCGGGCCAATTCTGAGAATGCGGTTGAAGGGGCGTGCCAGCGCTACGTCCGGGTGCTCGCTCCACACGAGCTTCTCGCGGTTATCCTTGTCGTCCGAGTATTCAGGGAACTTCGATTGCGCGATGCGCACGCATGAGGAGCAGCGGCCGCAAGCCTCCGCGCCCTGCGGCTCGCGGCAGTTCAGCGCCTTCGCCAGCTCCAGCGCGAAAAGTTTCTTACCCACACCCGACTCGCCCGCGAACAACAAGGCCCCAGGCACACGCCCCTCCCCGAGCATCCGCCGCAAAATCTCCTTGACGCGCTGATTTCCGACAAGTTGGTCAAACATAAGTCAGGGGCCAGGGGGCGGGGGCCGTGGGTCGGAAAGCCATTACTAGCCC
>DATFCB010000600.1:0-11277 GCA_035253525.1 Pyrinomonadaceae bacterium
CATCTCGACCCACTTCAAGAGCGACTGTGCCTCCTCTTCTTCAAAGGGCACGCGCGTTTTGCCTATGACGACGAAGGTCGAAGGGGCCGAGCTGCCTTCGAGGTTGAGCAGCCCGTAGGGCTGCTCGCGCCAGCGAATCACACGGCGGCCGGACTCCGCGAGCAGGTCGTAGAGCACGCGCACGCCCGTCGAGCCGGTGTTGTAGGTCGAGCGGTCCGGGTTGAACTCGGTGTCCGGCAACTGCTCCTCGCTCACGTACGACGCCGCGTTGAGCGCGATGAGCAGCACGACGACGACCGCGATGGTGATGATGATGGCGAAGCGTTGACGCATAAACTCAGGGATGAGGGATGAGGGATGAGGGATGAAAGGGGTTGAGTGAACCGCTCAGCGAGTCTCTGACTCAATGGCTGTTCATTCATCCCTCATCCCTCATCCCTCATCCCTTAACAGTTCCGCTGTTTTCAATGTTTGCTGGTAGCCGGAGCGGAACGTCGTCCAGTCTTCGGGGGTGGCGGGGACGAAGCCGTACCAGTGGTTCTCGAAGCTCGCGGTCAGCTTTTGCATCTCATTCAGCAAGGGTCTCTTCTCGCGCACGGCGCGCAGGTAGTCGTGGTTGGTCTTGTGCTGCGCGAGCGTGATGACCTTGCGGTCGCCGAGTTCGCACAACAGCGCGACGTAGCCTTTGCGAATGGCGGCGCGCAGTTCCCCTTTGCGCGCCAGCGCCTCGGCCTCCGCGAGGATGTCCGCGCCGGTCTGGCCGGGCGCGAGCCGCTCGCCCATGACGACGCGCGCCCCGCGCTTCTCCAGGTTAAGACGCTCTTCCCTGCGGCGCGCGAAGTAGGGCAGGAACTTCCAGACGACGTAGCCGAGAATCCCGCCGGCCGCCCCGAAGACCAGGAACATGGCGACGAGCGAGAGCCAGCTCGTCTGGCCCGGCTGAAGCGAACTCCCGCCGCGGAAGAGGTTGCTCCACCAACGCTTGATGTTCTCCCAGAGACGCGCCAGCCAGCTCTTCTCCGGCGGCGTCGTGTTGAACTCCTTGCGGCGCAGGATGGCTTCCAGCCGCGCCTTCTCCTGCTCCTTCGTCGCCGCGCCGGGTTGGCCTCCGCCCAACTCGTTCAAACGTTCTTCGAGCGCAATCAGGCGCTGGCCTGTGCGCAGCAGAACCTTTTCGCGCTGCATGTCGGCTTCGGGCAGTTGTGCGAAATTATGCGCCTCGACTTCGAGCCAGGAATTATTGACGCGGACTTTCCCGCCGTCCCACTCGACTGTCTCGTCAACGGGGACGAGTCGCCGAATCTTCGCGAAAACCTCGTTCCTCCGCTTGATGTATTCGGCGGGCGGGATGGGTTCGACCTCGCCCTCTTCCCACATTGTATTGAGGTCTGTGAGCGCCTCGTGTATGCGCGACCTGTATTGGTCGAGCGGCATCGCCGCCGCGCCGCCCGCGCAGACGATGACGAAGACGAGCGCACACATGAGCCGTGTGACGCGTGAGCTTGTCGGGAGGAAGTGTGGAAGCGTCATGTGCCGCGCGCGTTTCAGCCGAGGCCGAGCGTGGAGCCCGGCGAGTTGTATTGGGTGGGGGGCATCTTCTGCGCGACCGTCTGGGCCGTCGCGTAAGGTGCGCCCTGCGCGCCGTAAAAGTTGGGCATCGGCGCGAGCTGCCGCGCCGCCATCAATTCTATGTCGTAGCCCTCCTGACGGACGCGCTCGTCAACGTACATCAGCGAAAGCCCCAGCATCCAGACGGGCGTGAGCAGGATGGCGCTCGCCTGCGTGAGGACGCTGTAGCCGACGGCGTACCACATGGGCCAGGTGATTGACCTGTTCGGCATTATCTGCACGCCTTGCAAGTAGCCGTACCACATGAGCGGGATGATGAGAATCATCAGGGCCGAGTAGGTGGCGAAGCCGTGGAAGAGGAACATCGCCATCAGTCGCCTGAGGTTCCCTTTCGCCAGCGTGAAGCTGCGGCCGACCGCATCGAAGACCGTGCGCCCTTCCACCATCAGCACCTGCGGGACGTAGGCGATATATTTGACCATCGCGAAGAAGAGCAGGAGCGCCAGGAAGGTCACGGCCAAGACCCAGATGAGCACCATCACGTAGGCCACCCAGCTATAGACCTCCGCGACCGTGTAGCGGCCGTAGATAAAAATTTGGATGGCGAGCGCCCAGGCGAACACGGCCAGCAGGACGGCTATGAGAATCCAGATGGCGACGATGATGGACGCGCCCAGCAGGCTCCAGAACCGCGCGCGGACGTTGCGGTAGGTCGTGCGCGCCGAGAACGGCTCGTTCCAGAGCAGGTTCGTGATCAGGTTGCGGGCCGCGCCGCCCATCACGATGATGTTGAGCAGCACGCCCCCGACCCAGAGCACAAGCCCCAGGAAGGCCATCAGGATGTCTGCGCCGCTAAAGTACTGCGGCTGCGCGGCGCGGCTGCCGATGGTCATCAGCACGGAGCCCGTCGCGGAGATGATGACGGGCGGGGTGGCGATGCGAATCAGCGTCGAGAAGTGGCGGCGGTAGAGCCGCACGGCCCTGTCTATGAGGTCTCCCGCCCCGAGCGGGGCGAGCGAGAGATGGTTGACTGGAAGCGGCGTCGCCATTTTTCAGAAACGGTCATTGGAACTTGATTCGGGTAGAGCTTCCGTCTTCGGATTGATTCTATCACAGGGCGCGGCGGCCGGCAGCCGGGGCTCGGGCGAGCATAAAAAAAGGGCGCTGCCTCTTCTGAGGCAGCGCCCGAAATAGCACGGCCCGAGGGCCGGCTTTAGAAGGTGTAACGCAGCGCGAACTGCATTACGCGGCCGGGCCTGTTTTCGCCGATGGGCGTCTGCGACCCGACGTAGCGGCCGAAGTCGGGGTCAGGCTCCCCGAGTTGCGGCTCTTGGTTAAGGCTGAAATTCGACAGCGTGCCGAACCGCTGCGTGTTGGTGACGTTGAAGACCTCCCAGCGGAATTGCAGCCGGTGGTTCTCCGAGTACCACATCTTGAATGTCTTGCTCAGGCCTGAATCGAGCACGATGTAGCTCGGGAGGCGGAAGACGTTGCGGTCGCCGACCTCGCCGGCCCGCGAGTTGCGGAACGACTGGTAAGCGTCAACCGGGTTACAGAAGAGGTTCGGGCTGCCGTCCACGTCGCTCTGGCACGTCTGGGCGTTGCGCAGCCGGACGCCGTAGTTGGTGATCTGCCAGTTGGTGTTCCAGAACCCGACATCGCCCGGGGTCCCGGCGGGCAGCCCGCTGTGCCAGCGGAAGATGCCCGTCAACTGCCAGCCGCCGAGGATGCCGTCGAGAACCTTGGGCATGCCGCTGGCGAACCTCTTGCCCTTGCCGAAAGGTAGGGCGACGAGCCAGTTGGCGTTGAGGTTGTGGCGCACATCGAAGTCCGCGAAGGACTTCGTCAGGTTCAGGTCGAAGGAGTTGCGCGTCAGGTTGCCGCCAAGTTGGGCGTCGGCCTCAATCGGCGACCCGTTGTCGAGCGCCTTGGCGAACGTGTAGTTGACATCCACGAAGACATCGTCGCGGAAGCGCTGACGCAGCGTGAAGGTCGCCCCGTGGTAGTCCGACGACCCGACGGACGACAGCGTCGAGAGCGTGCCGTACTGCGGGTGCTCGAACGGATTCGGGCCGACCGAGGAGGTCGTGAAATTATCCAGGATTGTCTGAATGTTCGTGAAGTCATAGAAGTCAAACCCGCCCAGGTCCGGGCGCGCGTGAAGCGTGTAGAGCGCCTCGGTCGCCGACATCCCGGGGTCGCCGAAAAGGTCTGCCCCGGCATTGGGGAAGAGGTTTTCGAAATACGGGATAGGCGTGATGTTGGCGACGGGCACGTTGTGGAAGCGCCAGTCAGCCAGGATGCCCGCCGCCTCGTACCAGGTCGTGCCGGACTGCGGGTCGCGCAGGTTGTTGAACTGCATGGTGTCGCGCTCGACCAGGAGGTTGCGCCCCAGACGGCCGATGTAGCTGGCCTCGAAGGAGAACCCCTTGGGTAGCTCGCGGCCGTAGGTCAGGTTGAAGCTGTATTGCCGCGGTGTGGTCAGCGAGTCGTCAATCGTCTGCTGAATGCGCAGCCCGTTGTCGGCTGGCTCCGAGAGCGGGAACTGGATCGGGCCGGGCACGGTCAGGAACGGCGAGTTGCGGATGTCCTGGCCGAGTCCGGTGAAGAGCGGGCCGAGCCGCGTCGTCGTGTTGATCCTGTTCGGGCTGATGGTGTTGTTCGCCGAGAAGCCGAGCGCGTTGTTGAGGTCGAAGCCGACGGCCAGCCCCGAGCCGAGGCGGTCGTAGATCATGCGGAACCCGCCGCGCAGGACCGAACGGCCATCACGGCCGAAGAGGCGGCCGAAGAAGTTGTCGCCGAAGTCGGGCGACCACGCCACCGAGATGTTCGGGGCGAAGTTATTCCAGTCGGTCTTGTAGAAGTCGGGACGGCCGTTGGCCCTGCCGGAGAGGTCCACCGTGATCAGCTCGTTGAGCGGCGTGCCTGCGGCGGCACCCTCCTGGCGACGGCGGAAGAAGTCAGACAGGCTCACTGTCGGAGATGTCTGGAAGCCCTCGGTCTCGTAAACGGGAGTGCTGACGCCGTAGCGCAGGCCGTAGGTGAGCGTCAGGTTCGGCCTGATCTTCCAGATGTCCTGGCCGTAGAACTCGTACTCCTCGGTGGCGAAGGTGCGGTCGCTCGGCGAGCCGGCCGGCAGCACGTTGCCCTGCTTGTCGTAGGTGACATTGTAGGCGTACTGCGAGAAGCGCCCGAGGACGGCCGCGACGGCCGAGCGGGTGCTGAAGATGGAGCCCGACGCCAGGTCGTCCAGCGGCTCGCTCAGCGACGAGCCATTGCTATCGTAGTACGACGGGTTGATGATCGCCGTGTCGAAGGCGTTGGCGAAGCTGACGCGGTTATTGCGCACGAAGCGGAGGTTGCCGCCGAACTGGATCGTATGCGTGCCCTTGATCCAGGAGATGTCGTCGGCGACGTTCCAGACCGGCGTGGTGCGGCTGAGCCCGCGCTGGTAAAGGAACGGCTGGTAGACGAAGCGGAAGTTGACCAGGTTTTCGTTAGAGTCGCCCTGGCGCGAGAAGGACTGGCGGGTCAGGCCGACGCGGAAGCTGTTGACCAGGGTGTTGGTCAAAGTCCAGTTGTGGCCGACGACGAACCCTATCGGGTGCACCCAGATGTCCGGCGACGGCGTGGTCGGGAACGCCGGAGCCTGGCCGTAAAGGTCGTCCTGGTAGTTGGCGCGCAGATAGACTGACTGCCGGTCGGTGAGTGTCAGGTCGAACCGAGCGATGTGCACGTTCAGCTCCGAGGAGATCGGGGCGTTGAAGCGGAAGCCGGCCGTGTTGAGACCATCGCCGGTCGTGAAATCGTTCGGCAGCGGGGCGGTCTGGAGCAGGGACAGGCCGGCCGGGTTAACGCCGCCTGTGGCCGGGTAGAGCGCCGCGATGTTGGCCGGCGTCAGAGTGATGATGCCGCCGTTGGCTTGGCAATTGGCCCTTAAGGCCGCGTCAGGGTGATCCAGGTCGCAACGATACCTGACGTTTCCCTGCCGCAGCGAAGCGGTCGGGACCGGCGCAAGGACCGACTGGGCCTCGGCGTCGCGTCGTCCTTCGTAGTTGTAGAAGAAGTAGAAGCGGTTTTTGATGATGGGGCCGCCGAGGGAGCCGCCGAAAATGTTGCGGATCAGCTTCGGCCGGGGCGCTTTGAGGTCGCCGAAGTTCGCCTGCCCGGCGTTGACGATGTCCTCGTCCGCGGCGACGCCCTGCGTGTAGCGGCCGATGGCGTTGTTGAAGTAGTCGTTGGCGGTCGTCACCGTGTTGCGGTGGTACTCGTACACGGAGCCGTGGAACTCGTTGGTCCCGGACTTGGTGACGAGCGAGACCTGCGCGCCTGAGGAGCGGCCCTGGTCGGCGTTCGGGTTAGTCGTGGTGACGCGGAACTCCTGCACGGAGTCAGGCGTGACGCGCAGGACGCTGCCGAAGGCGTCGCCGGCGTAGCCCGGAACCTGGGTCGTCAGACTACTGACGACGTCAAGGCCGCTCTGCTGCTCGTTGTTGTCAATGCCGTCGAGCAGGATGTTGGACTGGTCGCGCCGCGTGCCGTTGACCTCGCCCGCACGGGTGACGCCGGGTTGCAAGGAGAGCAGGCCGATGACGTTGCGCGCGTTCAAGGGCAGCTCGCTGATGCGGCGCGACTCGAAGGTCGTGCCAATGGTGGCGTCGGTCGTGTTGAGCGTAGCCTCGTTGGCGCTCGTGATTTGGACCGTCTCGGTGATGCCGCCAACTTCCATCGTGACGTTGACATCCAGCGGGGTGTCCACCTGGGCGACGACGTTGGAAATCTCGGTCTTCTTAAAGCCGGTCGCCTCGACCTCTAGGCGGTAGGTGTCGGGCGGGACCAACGTGAACGTGTAACCGCCGTCCTCGTTGGTCGTCTGGGTCCGGGAGAAGTTCTTCTCGTCGTTTCTGAGCGTAACGGTGGCTCCGGCGACGGCGCTGCCCTGCGGGTCCGCGACCGTGCCGCGGACGGATGCGGTGCCGGTCTGTGCGAAGGCACTGCCAAACGTCAACAGGGACAGTAAGAGCGCGCCCAAAAGGTACGGCGCTCGCCTGACGAAAGGTGCTTGAAACATTAAAAGCCTCCTGGGAAAAGGGACTCTGGGTTCAGGCGGCATGGGCGTCTGTTCTGCTCCCTGCCTGAACACGAATTTTTGAATTGTCTGCTCGGATTTAACTTTGAAGTTTCGGCGCGGTTAAGAGATAAATCCGACGAAAAGCAGCTTCCCTACCACGCCTACGTTTTTAGATTCCGCAAAGGCTATTCCAAAACCACCGAGCCCGAGTAGTCATAGAATTCCTTGGACTTAGGGGCGGCAGCGGGAGGAAATCCAAATATCTCAAATATGAGTCTCCAATTTTATGAAGACCTTGAAGAAATTAAAGACGAACTGAGCCGTCGGCGATGGCGGGCACAAGGTCCTTAGCTTGGTGAAATACTAGTCCGAATTTACGGATAAAAATCCAAAAAATTCAAGAAGATGCCCCAAAATTTGGTGACTGACGAGGCCCGGAGGTGGGCCGTCGCCAGCAATAATCACCTTTTCTCTCTGAAAAAATACGGGAAATCACGTGGCCTACTAATTGCCTAAAACGGGGCGGCTTCTCTTTCACTGATTCAACCAAAGTGGCGCGTCAGTGCATGATTCACTACACACTAACATTAGATTTCAGGAGACGTAATATGGGAAAATTTAAGCTAACGCTGACCACGGCGTTCCTGCTGGTATTTGCCCTCAGCCAGTTGGCTCTGGGACAGACCAGTAAGGGCTTCGTCGTGGGAACAGTGGTTGACCCCAATGGGGCCGCTATTGCCGGCGCCACGGTCAAAATCACGAACACCCAGACGGGTGTCTCCCGTGATACGGTTAGCCAGGATGACGGGAGCTTCCGCCTGGACGCGGTTGACCCTGGCACGTATTCGGTTGAGATCAGCGCTACCGGATTCAAGACCGCGACGCGCCCGGAGGTCATCGTCGCGGCGGCGCAGACGATTGACGTTTCCAGCCCGCTCGAAATCGGTAACCCGAGCGAGGTTGTCACCATCAGCTCCGACAACCTCATCGAACTTCAGACGGCCGACGGCGCGCGCGTCAACACGCTCAACACGCGCGAGATCACGGAACTCCCGGTCGTCGGTCTCAACCCCGTCAACCTGGTCTTCACGCTTCCGGGCGTGGTTGATCCGGGCGGTTTGGCCGGCGGCTTCGTGCAGGGCACGGAGTTCTCCGCCAACGGCCTGCGCCCGCGCTCCAACAACCAGTTGATTGACGGTTTGGAGAACAACGACAACTCCATCACGGGCCAGTCCTACCAGCCGACGGTCCGCGACGGCTACTCGGAAGTGACCATCCTCGGCAGCAACTTCTCGGCCGAGTTCGGTCGCGCCGGCGGTGCGGTGGTGAACGTCATCACCCGCTCTGGAACCAACGAGTTCCACGGCTCCGTCTACGACATCAACCAGAACTCGTTCCTCTCGTCGCTGACGCCGGGCGAGATCGCCATCGAAGGGCTGACCGAGGCTCCGAAGTTCAACCAGAACACGTTCGGCTTCTCGGTGGGCGGCCCCGTCGTGAAGAACAAGCTCTTCTTCTTCGGCACGTTCCAGCGCGACCTGTTCCGCGCGGGCGGCGTCGGCGGCACCGCCATCACGCCGACGGCGGCCGGTGCCGCGCAGTTGCGCGCACTCGTCCCCCCCGGCCAGAACCCGGCGCTAGACCAGTACCTGGCAATCGTCAGCACGTTCCTCGCGCCGACGCAAGACCGCGTGATTGGTATCGAGGCGGCCGGCACGCCGAACCGCACGCTGATCCCGTTCGGGACGGCCTCGCGCCAAAGCCCGCAGCCGGTCGATACCGACGACTACATCGCGCGCGTTGACTGGACGCCGACCTCGCACGACAGCTTCTCGTTCCGCTACCTGCTGAACGACCAGATCTTCAACAACCAGTTCGCGAACCTGACCGGCGGCACGCAGTTCCCCGGCTTCGAGGTTGACGTGCCGGGCAAGGCCGACAGCTTCTACGCGGCCTACACGCGCAACTTCTCGGCGAACACGACCAACGAGTTCCGCTTCGGCCGGAACAAGTTCGACGTGCTCTTCGCGCCGCGCGACGAGTCGCTCTCGACTTCAGGCCCGACCATCACCATTAACACGGGCAGCATTTCGACGGTCGGACTGGCGGCGACCTTCCCGCAGGGGCGCAACTTCATCAACTACCAGTTCCAGGACACCATCACGCACACCATCGGGAACCACACTATCCGCGCCGGTCTGGACATCCTGGCGCAACGCGGCACGCAGTTGGTTCCGATCAACACGCGCGGCACGCTCAACTACACTTCGGGCGGCGGGTTCACCGCGCTCGGCAACTTCGTCTTCGGCTTCTCCGGCCCGGCCGGCTCGGCCAGCAAGGTCTTCGGCGAGGGCGCGGAAACCTCGGACGTGACCAATCAGGCGTACTTTATTAACGACCAGTGGAGGGTTCGCGAGAACTTCTCGATGAACATCGGCGTCCGCTACGAGAACTTCGGCACGGTGTCGAATAACGCTGCGTTCCCGGCCACCAGCGGCCTCTTCGGAGACCCGCTCGCGCGCGTCGAGCAGCAGCGCGACAATAACAACTTCGGCCCGCGCTTCAGCTTCGCCTACACGCCGCGCATGTGGCGTGGGCTCTTCGGCGAAGACCTGACGGTCATCCGCGGCGGTTTCGCGGTTAACTACGACGTGTTCTTCAACAACATCCTGAGCAACACGGTGGCGACCTTCCCGAACGCGCTCGGCGCAACGACGGTTGCTCCCGGCACGGGCCGCGGTCTCGCCAACTTCGGCGCTCAGTCGCTGCCGACCACGCCGACGGTCAACCCGCTTGCGGCGGTCAACACGATTGACCCCAACTTGGTCAACCCGATGACTTACGTCTGGAACTTCGGCATTCAGCGCGAGCTTCCCGGACGTAACATCTTCGACATCGCCTACGTCGGCTCGCGCGGGACGCACCTGTTCATCAACGAGCAGATCAACCCCGGCATCAACTTCGTGCGCGCCAACCCCGCCCGCGGCGGCATCACCGTCCGCACCAACGGCGGCGACTCCAACTATCACTCGCTGCAAACCCGCCTTGAGCGCGGCTTCAGCAACGGGTTCCTCTATCGCCTGGCCTACACCTGGTCGAAGGCGATTGACAACACGAACAGCGAGGTCTTCGTCACCTCGGGCGGCAGCAGCGTCGGCTCCGATCCGTTCAACCGCCGTGCTGACCGTTCGGTCGCGAGCTACGACGTGCCGCACCGCCTCTCCTTCGTCGGACTCTGGGATTCTTCCAGCATGTTCAAAGAAGGCTGGAAGGGTAACCTCCTCGGCGGCTTCACGTTCGGCGCGATCTACCGCATTCAGTCCGGCAACGTCGAGACCCCGTACATCGGCGGCGACGACTTTAACGGCGACCTGAATGTGTTCAACGACCGCCCGACCGTCAGCAACCCGTTCGCCCCGTATCAGACGGTGGCGTTCTCGAACGATTATTTCGGCGTGACCGGAACTCCGTTCGAATCACCGAGCGGCTACGTGGACTTCAATGGCAACCCGATTGATCCCGCGAGCGTCCGCTTCATCGTTGACCCGACCATCAGGACGAACATTGCCGGTCGCAACACGATGCGCTCGCCGCACCAGGAGCGTCTCGACGTGAGTGTCAGCCGGTCGTTCAAACTCCCGTTCACTCCCTGGGAGAGCGACCGTTTCGAGATTCGCTTCGAGTTCTTCAACGTGCTCAACCACCCGACCTTTAGCTGGGACCTTTACTGGGCAGACGGCAACGTCTTCAACTCAGACTTCGGTCAGGTGTATGAGAACGAAGGTGGCGACGGCCGCTTCGGTCGCATCCAGATTCGCTACGTCTTCTAACTTCCACTCAGTTCAACCTAAGTTGAACCTTTTATGGGCGGCTCGCAAGGGCCGCCCCTTTTTTTCAAGGGATGAGCGATGAGCGAAGGGATGAGGGCGGAGGGATGAGGGATGAAGTAAAAACAGAAAGCTTTTATTTCATCCCTCATCCCTCATCCCTCATCCCTTTTCTTGACGACCTCGAACTCGAAGTGCAGTTCCTTGCCGCGGAAGATGTAGGAGAGATAGAACTCCCAGAATTTTCGGGTGAAGCGAAAGGAAGGCCAGCGCTGGTCTAGGTTGGTGATGAACTCCAGGCCGAGCGCGCGCCACAGGTTCGCAAGCGAGACGTAGACGCGGACGGGCTTCAATTCCACGTCCGTGTAGAAGGGGAAGAGCCGCCGATCCTGCATGAAGCAGTTGAAGGAGTAGCTGTTGAGGTGGTTGCGGTGCGTGGGATCCGTCGCCCAGTCGGGGTTGGTGTAGTGGGGCGTGACGATTTTGATGCGACCCCCCGGCCTGGTGATGCGATGCAGCTCCGAGACGAAGGCCATCACGTCCGGCACATGCTCTATGACGTGACGGCTGATGACTTCGTCAAACTCGTCGTCGGCGAAAGGGTAAGGGACGACGCCGAGGTCGTGAATCACGTCCGCCGCGGTGCGCGGGTTAAAGTCCATGCCGATAGCGCCGGGGTACTTGTTGTCCCCGCACCCCACGTCCAGAATCTTTTTGCCCTCAGACTCCATAGATAAAAAGTGGTCAGTGGTCAGTGGTCGGTGGTCAGTTAAAAGCAGGCGGCATGATTGGCACAGGTTCTTTTTCCTT
>DATFCB010000601.1:0-13641 GCA_035253525.1 Pyrinomonadaceae bacterium
CGGAAATGCCAACGCCGGCGAACGTGTCTGCCTGCCGGGTCACGTCTGGACGAATTAAAGGGGGATTTTGCGCGGCCCCGGCGGAAGCGGGCCTTCGGAACAGCCAACCGCCGGGCCGCCTGCGACATCAAAAACCCGACCGCACAGGAAGATAGATAATCCTTCTCGCTCGGTCTCGCGCACCGTTTACTAAAGTTACCAGGCGGCGATTGGGTTTTCGGGATGATTTCGGAGGACGAGAGTCCTTGCCCCTCAAATTCTCTCGCCAGCCGGCGAACGGCGTGTATAATTAACGTAATTCAACGAAAATTTGTTTCTACGGACTTCAGGTTATGACGAAAATTCTCTTCCGCGCCTACGCGCTCACGACACTCTCACTGCTCTGCGTGCTCTCGGCCCCGACGGCCGAGGCGCAGCAAGCACCGGGCCGCGCCCGCTTCGACGTGACCAATTACCGCATCGAGGCGCAGTTGATTCCTGACCAGCACACCCTGCGCGCGGGCGCAGACGTGACCTTCACGCCTCTGGACGCCACGCGCTCCGTTATTTTTGAACTCAACGGCTCGCTCAAGGTCGAAGCCGTCGAGATGGGCGGCAAGGCCATAACTTACGTGCAGGACGCGGCGGGCGCGGACGCCTCCATCGGCCCAAATATCCGCATAGACCTCGGTCAGGTCGTCCCCGCGGGTCAGCCCGTGACCTTGCGTTTCCGCTGGTCCGGCGGCCTACAGTCGCCCGAGGGCGGCCCGCTCGCGACCAAGCGGCTGGCCTACGTCGGCACGGAAGGCTCCTATTTGATGTACGCGGCGCGCTGGTTTCCTTTCCACGACTACGCCGCCGACCGCGCGACCTCGGACATCACGATTATTGTGCCAACCGGCCTTCACGTCGCCGGGACCTCGGACGAGGCGGTCGCGCCCGTCGTCGGCCAGGACGGCAACACGCGCTACCGCTTCGTGCACAAGCAGCCCGTGCTGCCCGGCAATTTCGTCGCCGGCCAGTACATCACCAAGACCCTGAAGTTCGGCAATTACGATATACAGTTTTACGCCAAGGTCGGGAGCGAAAGCCGCATCGAGCGCTACGCGGAGCTGATGGGCACGGCCTTGAAGTTCTATACGCAGGAGTACGGGCGGCCGGCCTTCGGCACGCGCCTCGTCGTCGCGCAGATTGACGACGAGAGCATGGACACCTACACCGGCCTCGGCATGGTCTTTCTCTCCGCGAAACTCTTCGACCCGTCGCGCCCCGTGCCCGAAGAGAGGTTGCAGCGCGAGGTCGCCTTCCAGTGGTGGGGGCAGACCGTCGGACTGAAGTCTTTCGACGACGCGTGGATTTCCCAGGGGCTGGCCGAGTGGAGCGCCTTCGCTCTGCGCGAGTCAACTCTGACGGGCGGCGCGCTCGACAACGCCCAGCGCGACATGCAGGAGCGCGCGCTGACCTTCGAGCAGACGGCCTCGATTGCGCGCGCGCCCTCGGCCTTAGACGACCAGTCGGCCGCCTACCAGTCCATCGTCTTCTACAAGGGCGCGATGGTCTTCCGCATGCTGCGCGAGGGTTTGGGCAAGGAGAAGTTCCAGGACTTGCTGCGCGACTTCCTCGTCCAGTACCGGGACAAGAACGCCTCGATTGACGACTTCGAGAAGCTGGCGACGAAGCACGCCGGACAGAACATGCGCTACTTCTTCGCGCAGTGGGTCGAAGG
Source organism: Pyrinomonadaceae bacterium (assembly GCA_035253525.1). Lineage (GTDB taxonomy): Bacteria > Acidobacteriota > Blastocatellia > Pyrinomonadales > Pyrinomonadaceae > QHXM01. The sequence continues at coordinate 1,706 of DATFCB010000601.1, forward strand.
GACGGGCGTGCCCGAGTTCACCTACGACTATCAGATCATCCGCACGCGCTCGGGCAAGTTCCGCACGCGCGGGACCATCAAGCAGAACATAGAGAGTCTGAAGATGCCGCTTGAGTTGATGCTCCGCTCCGAGGGCGGCGACAACCCCACGATCACGCTCAACATGGAGCAGAAGAGCGAGGACTTCGACTTCGAGTCGGCGGGCCAGCCCGTCGAGGTGGTCGTTGATCCGAACAACCGCATCCTGCGCATGTCGGACGACCTCAGGGTTGCGGTCGTCGCGCGCCGTGGCATAGAGCAGTTCCGCGAGGGCCAGTACGCCGAAGCACAGCAGCAACTGGAAGCCGCGCTCAAGCTCGACCGCTCGAACTCGTGGGTCTATTACAACCTCGGCCTGCTCTACCTTGAGCAGCGCAACTGGCAACTCGCTTTGGACTCCTTCGACTCGGCCCTGAACGGCAACCTCAAGCCCAACTGGATTGAAGCCTGGGCGCGCATCAAACGCGGCAACGCCTACGACGCCCGCGGCATGCGCGCGCAGGCCGTCAACGAGTACAACAAGGCCGTCCAGACCGGCATCAACTACGACGGCGCTCAGGCCGCCGCCAAGAAGTTCATCGCCACCCCCTATAACCCGCGCGACCCGCAAATGCAGGAATCAACCATGCGCGGACCTGAGTAGAAGGCAAAAGGCAAAAGTAAAAAGCAAAAGGGAAGACGAGGAGCTTGGCGCTCATCTTCCCTTTTGCTTTTTACATTTTTAATTCTCTAGTGCTCGCGCGTCGCGCCCTGCGGCAGTTCTCCTTGATAAAGCTCCGCGCCGGAGGCGACGAACTCGGCGGCCTTCTCTTTCATCCCCTCGCGCAGCGCCGCCTCTTCGTCCAGTTCCTTTTGGGCGGCGTACTCGCGCACGTCCTGCGTGATCTTCATGGAGCAGAAGTGCGGGCCGCACATGGAGCAGAAGTGCGCGAGCTTCGCGCCCTCCTGCGGCAGCGTCTCGTCGTGATACTCGCGCGCGACTTCCGGGTCGAGCGCGAGGTTGAATTGATCCTCCCAGCGGAACTCGAAGCGCGCCTTGGAGAGCGCGTTGTCGTGAAGCTGCGCGCCCGGATGACCTTTGGCTAAGTCTGCGGCGTGCGCCGCGAGCTTGTAGGTGATGACGCCGTCTTTAACGTCCTTCTTGTTCGGCAGTCCGAGATGTTCCTTCGGCGTGACGTAGCAGAGCATGGCCGTGCCGAACCAGCCGATCATCGCCGCGCCGATGGCCGACGTGATGTGGTCGTAGCCGGGCGCGATGTCCGTCACGAGCGGCCCCAGGGTGTAGAACGGAGCTTCGCCGCAGACCTCTAGCTGCCGGTCAACGTTCTCCTTGACGAGATGCATGGGGACGTGGCCCGGCCCCTCAATCATCACCTGGCAATCGTACTCCCACGCAATCTTTGTCAACTCGCCGAGCGTTTCGAGTTCGGCGAACTGCGCCTCGTCGTTGGCGTCGGCAATCGAGCCGGGGCGGAGCCCGTCGCCCAGCGAGAAGGACACGTCGTAAGCCGCCATGATCTCGCAGATGTCGCGGAAGCGCGTGTAGAGGAAGCTCTCTTCGTGGTGCGCCAGGCACCACTTCGCCATGATGGAGCCGCCGCGCGAGACGATGCCGGTCGTGCGCCTGGCGGTCAGCGGGATGTAGGGCAGTCGCACGCCCGCGTGAATCGTGAAATAGTCCACGCCCTGCTCGGCCTGCTCCAGGAGCGTGTCGCGGTAAATCTCCCAGGTCAGTTCTTCCGCCTTGCCCCCGACTTTTTCGAGCGCCTGATAAATTGGCACAGTCCCGATTGGCACAGGCGAGTTCCTGAGAATCCACTCGCGCGTGGCGTGTATGTTCTTGCCCGTGGACAAGTCCATCACGGTGTCCGCGCCCCAGCGCGTCGCCCACCGCATCTTCTCGACCTCCTCCTCGATGGAGGAGGCGACAGCAGAGTTGCCGATGTTGGCGTTGATCTTGACGAGGAAATTGCGGCCGATGATCATCGGCTCTGATTCAGGGTGGTTGACGTTTGAAGGGATGATCGCGCGCCCGCGCGCCACTTCGTCGCGCACAAACTCGGGCGTCACGAACTTCGGTATTGAAGCGCCGAAGCTATGGCCCGCGTGCTGGTGGAGCAGGGAATCGCGTTCATTGTTGCCGAGCGTGTCGAGCGCGGCCTCGCGCCCCAAGTTCTCGCGGATAGCGATGAACTCCATCTCGGGCGTGATGATTCCGCGCCGGGCGTAGTGCATCTGCGTCACGCGCCTCCCGCTCCTTGCACGCAGAGGCTGGCGGCGCAGCCCCGGAAACTCTTCGAGCCGCCCCTTCTCACGCCCGCGCGCGTATTCCTCGGCCCCGGCCGTCAAATAGCCGTTGTCTTCCGGCTTGACGACGCGCCCCTCGTACTCCTCCACATCGTCGCGCCCGACGATCCACTCGCGGCGCAGAGGGGCCAGCCCGTCGCGCACGTCGCAGCGCACTTCGGGGTCGCCCCACGGCCCGCTCGTGTCGTAGATACGCACGGGCGGGTTCTCTTCCACGCGCCCGTCAAAGGTCTTCGTCGCGTTCTGCGCGACCTCGCGGAAGGCCACGCGCACCGAGGGCGAGTGCCGGCCCTCGACGTAAACCTTGCGCGAGTTTGGGAGACTCACTTCGTCGCTCCGCTTCTCGTTCGCTGTGCTCATTACTCACCAAAACTTTCTGGCCCATCAAAGCGGCCCGAAAAAGAAAGACCGTTCCACACACAATGAAGGGATGGAACGGTCTCTCTCGTGTTTCTCCCTTCGGCGGTACTAACCGCATCAGGTTCAAGGGGTCTCACGCGCTCGTGACTCTCAGCCGGGACTCTTCATCCGGGCTCCCCCGAAAACTTTTCATCTTGAAACGGAAGTTTACTACAACCCCAGCGCCGCGTCAGGCGCTTGCCTGGCTTCTGCTCTTCAGCTTATTCAAAAATTTCTGGCGGAACTTGGCGACCTTGGGCGCGACGACCGCGCGGCAGTAGGGTTGCGCGGGATTTTGGGCGAAATACTCCTGGTGATAATCCTCAGCCACGTAGAACTCTTCCACGGGGACGACCTCCGTCACAATCGGCGCGTCCCAAATCTGCTCCGCGTTCAGCTCGGCAATCAATTGTTCGGCCGTCTCCTTCTGCTCAGGCGAGTGATAGAAGATGGCCGAGCGGTATTGCGTGCCTACGTCCGCGCCCTGCCGGTTCAAGGTCGTCGGGTCGTGGATGGTGAAGAAGACTTCCAGCACCTCGCGGAAAGAGACGACCTGCGGGTCGAACGTCACGCGCACGACCTCCGCGTGCCCCGTCGTCCCCGAGCAGACCTGCCTGTACGTCGGATTTGGCACATTGCCCCCTGCGTAGCCAGACTCTACCGACTCAACCCCGCGCAGGTCGTCGAACACTGCCTCCAGACACCAGAAACAACCGCCCGCCAGCGTCGCCACTTCCCTTTGATTCTCTTCCATGAAACCGCGCTCCTTCTGAAGTTCTTAAAATAATAACTGACTCAGGGACTCGCCTGACTATCCAGCCTTGCGCCGATGGGCCTTTCCGGCTTTAGGGTTTCCCTTGCTCTTTGTCGTGGGCCGCGCCTTCTGTGTGGGCGGCAGCAGGTCGTTGACTCCAACCGTCAGACCGGGGAAGCAGACGAGATCGAATCTTTGCCCCCTCGTGTAAGTTTGCTTGCTGCGATATCCGTCCGCGCTCGGTTCGCGGTAATCTTCAATCTCCATTTCGTTCAAATTCAAAATCAGGTATTGAACGATTCCCGCCTTGGCGTAAGACGGGCCTTTGCTCTGACGATCATAAGCGAGCGTGGTATCTGCCATTTCAAGCACGAGGTAAATGTCTTTTGGCCGTGGGTGTTTGAAGGCATATTCATACTGTTCCGGCGCGGCGAGAACCAAATCCGGCTCGGGTTCGGAGTGATCGTTAAGCTTAATCGGATTTTGATTGCGGACAATTACGCGCTCGCCTAAAAGACGTAGGAAATATCTGGCCGCCCGATCGGTAGAGGCGGCGTGCTTTACCCCTTTCGGACTCATCTCAACAATCACCCCTTCTAGCAGCTCGACGCGGTCGTCTTCATTGAAGATTCCGGCGGCGATCATCTGCTCGTATTCAGCCGAGGTGAGTAGGCGCAGGCTCGGCTGGTGCTCGGGTGGTTGAGCTTCGTTTAGGCTTATGCGCGGCGTTCGTCTGGCACTCAAGTCTTCCATCGTCGTCGTCATCAGGCGTTCGTTCCGTCTCTCATCCGCCGATAAAACTCATCGTCCGCGCGGGCTGGCGGAAGCCGGGATCGTTGATGTAGTGGCGCGGCTCTTTCTTCATCACGACCGATTCGATGTAGTCGGTGACTTCGGCGCGCGAAGCATTGCTGCGGATAACGTCGCGCAGGCTGTGTTCGACCGTGGAGAAGAGGCACGTCCTGAGCTGGCCGTCGGCGGTGAGACGTATGCGCGAGCAAGCGCCGCAGAAAGGTTCCGTGACGGGCGCGATGATGCCTATCTCGCCGGGTGCGCCGTCCGCGAAGCGGTAGCGCGCGGAGGTCTCGGAGCCGCGCTCGACCTTCAACGGCACGAGGGGAAAACGTTCTTCGATACGCTCGCGCATCTCGCGCCCCGCGACCACGTCGGCGCGCGACCAATCGTGGCCCGAGTCGAGCGGCATGAACTCTATGAAGCGCATGCGTATGTCGTGCTCGCGGGCGAACGCCGCGAAGTCCGCGACCTCCGTGTCGTTGTGGCCGCGCACGATGACGGCGTTGACTTTTATCGGCGTGAGGCCCGCACTCCGAGCCGCCTCCATGCCTTCGAGCACGCGGTCGAGCACGTCCACGCCCGTCATCTTGCGGAACACGTCGCGCTTCAGGCTGTCCAGGCTGATGGTGATGCGGTCCAGGCCAGCCTCTTTCAGAGCCTCGGCGCGGCCCGGCAGAAAGTAGCCGTTGGTCGTCAGCGCCAGGTCATGAAGGCGCGGCTTGAGAACGGAGAGCTTGCGGATGATGGTCTCTATGTCGCGGCGCATCATCGGCTCGCCGCCCGTCAGCCGGATTTTCTCGATGCCGAGCGCGACGAAGATTTCCGAGGCGTACTCAATCTCCTCGTAAGTGAGCATCTCGGATTTCGGCGCGACGGGCGGCTCGCCGTGCGGCAGGCAGTAGAAGCAGCGGAAATTGCAACGGTCCGTCAGCGACACGCGCAAATCGCGTATCCGACGGCCGTAGGAATCTTTGAGTAAAGCAGTCACTTCTAATCTTTACTTACGCGCGCGCGAGTCATCAGGGATTTCACCAAACTCTAATCATACGCTGCTTGAATGAGCGTTCCAAGTCAGGGCAGGCTGGAAACGGTTTCGTACCCGCCCGCATAAACCGCGAATCGCGCCAAAGCGCGGCATCGCCTGCAACGATGCCGCGCTTTATCACAAAGGTGCCGCGCCGAAAGGCGGTGATGTCTTTCAGCGGATTACTATTGAAGGATGATTATCGGCTGTGCCCTCCGGCGTTTCGTTACTCCCGGATGACCTCCAGAGTGCCTAGCTCATCGAGCGGGAATGCCGGTCCTTGGCATCTGCGCTCCGTGGGGGTGATGAAGTATAGGAAATGGACGGACGTACCGTCTCCCAGACAACACTCAAGATGGACGCGCTGTGCCTTGCAGGTGCGATTGGCTTCGGCCTGAAATTGCGGGAGGCTTTTGCAGTTGAAATCGTCCGTACACTCTGTCAGATCATTGAAGATCGGTCCTCCCGAAGGGCACGCTCTCGGAACGAAGATTTCGTTGACAAGCTGTTCGTTCGTGGCGATGTCCCTGACGTGGAACCTGAAGGTGTTGTCGGATTTGACGAGTTCGGCTTTCATGGTCTTCGTGGCCTTTGTCTTCTTGTCCTGCACCCTGGCGTACCCGAGGACCAGGTTGTTGGCGCTGCCGAACTTGATGGGGGCGCGGATAGCGCCATTGGTGAGCGTAATTATTGTCCGGTTGTCCTCCTCCTTCATGGCTAAGAGGTAACCCGTAACGTCTGCGCCTTTCAGCGAGCGTCTGATTTCATCTCTCGCATCTTTGCACGAAGAGGGATTGAGGAAGAGCAACGCCATTGCTAAGCAGAATGAGGATGCGAGGCGATTGTGTAGGAAAAACATGTGAGTCTCCTGTTTTGGGGCGAGGTGTTGAGTGAGATAGGCGAGGCATTAAGTGAGATGCGACAAAGCCGTACTTGAGTAGTGGGCCAATCTCAAATCCGACATGGCCTTCTCTCCGGCCTGGTCTCAACCGCATTAATAACCTGGCCCGCTGTCTTCTAAACGTTTATGCGCTTCTAAAGCAAAACGTTTCGTGGGAGTTTCCTGTGGACTGAATGAGGTTACGAACCGAGGTGTAAAGGCGTTTCCTGGATCAATCCGCGTTCAAACGGCTTATTGTTTGAGTCTCGCCAGCGCGGCGTCTTCGGCGGCGTACTCAATCTCGGCAGGGAAAATTTCTGCCGGAGGGTTGGCGCGCTCCCAGTCAATCGTCCGACGCAGGGCTTCTGCGAGCGAGACGCGTTCGTTGTAGCCAAGCTCTGCGCGCAAGCGGGACGTGTCCGTGAAGAGGTGATGAGCGTAATCCACTTTCGCAGCCAGATGCTCAGGCAGAGAGTCTGCGGGCACAGTAAGCACCTCGCCATTCCATCCGGCGGCGCGACCGATACTGCGAACCCAGTCGGCTTCCGTCAGAGCCTCACGCTCGCCGACGTTGTAGATGTTATCGGCGGCGCGCTCGTCAGCCGCGGCCAGCGCGATGGCGTCTGCCACGTTCTCGACGTAGCCGCGCGTCCAGCGCCAGCGCGCCTGCGCCTCGCCGAGCAGGATAAACGGGCGCTTGTCATCCATCCTTTTCACGTAGCCGAACAGCCTGTGCTGCTGATCGCCTGGGCCATAAACCGCAGGGAGCCTCAGAACGGTTCCGGCCAATTCGGACTCATTCATCACGACGCGCTCGACCAGTATCTTCTCGTAGTGATATTTGAAATCGTCCGGCCCCGAGGCTTGCGCGCGGTATGGGTAAAGACTCTCACGTAACGGCGCATCTTCCGCGAGAGGGAGCGCGGCGGGTTCTCCCGTCTCCAAACGCCGCAAGCGGCCGTAAGCGCCGTAGACATCTGCGCTGCTGAGGACGACGGCGCGGCGCGCGATACCTTTGAAGACGCCGATGAGCGTGCGCGCGTCCTCTTCCGTGAAGGCGATCATGTCGAGCACCACGTCCGGCGCTGCCGTCTTGAATTCGGCGGCGAAAGAGGCCAACGCGCAGCGGTCGCCGTAAATCTCGTTGACGCCGCCGGGCAGTTCGGCCCGCGTCTCCCCTCTATGAAAGACTGTCACCTCGTGGCCCAGTTTCGCCAGACGCCGCACGACCCACGGACCTATGAAGCGCGTCCCGCCGATGATGAGAATCCGCATAACAGGTTTTCCTTGTCAGGAGGCCACGGGTTCGCCGGCAACGTCCTCTTCATCTTCACTCGCGGCCGCGAGCAGCGCGCGGGCGTTGCGTTGCAGGCCCGCGAGCTTGGCGCGCTTGATGGCGCTCTTGCGGAAACGCTCAGCGTAAGCTTCGGGCGTCAGTTCGAGAATGTCCGAGAGGCGTGCGTTGACCGAGCCTTCGCGCGGCTCGAAGCGCGGCTCGGCGGTCGGCTGCTCGAAGCGGTTCCAGGGACATACGTCCTGGCAGATGTCGCAGCCGTAGAGCCAGCCGTCGAGTTTCTGTGCCACGTCGTCGGGCAACCGCTCGTCGCGCAGCTCAATCGTTGCGTAGGAGATGCACTTCGTGGAGTCAACGACGTAGGCTTCGGTGATGGCGTCGGTCGGGCACGCGTCTATGCAGAGCGTGCAACTGCCGCAGTGGTCTTCCGCAGGCCCAGCGTCGTATTCCAACTCAAGGTTGAGCAGCAACTCGCCCAGGAAAACCCACGAGCCGTACTCGCGCGTGATGAGGTTCGTGTGTTTACCTATCCAGCCGAGCCCTGCGCGCGCGGCCCACGCCTTGTCCATCATGGGCTGAATGTCAACGCAGACCTTGCCCACGGCCTCCGGCCACTCAGCTTTGACCCAGGCGAGCAGTTGCTTCAGTTTGTCGCCGACTACGTCGTGATAATCGTCGCCCCAACTGTAGCGCGAGACTTTGCCGGTCGCCGCATCCTGAGCGTGGCGGTGCGGCGTGTAGTAGTTGAGGGCGACGACGACGACCGAGCGCGCCTCGGGCAACAAGGCGCGCGGGTCCGTGCGCTTTTCGGGGTCGCGCGCCATCCAACGCATCTCGCCCTGGAAGCCGCGCCCGAGCCATTCTTCTAATCGTTCGCGCTCGCGCGTGAGCGGGTCCGCGCGGACGATGCCCACCTTGTCGAAACCCAGGCGGCGCGCGTGCTCCTTGATTCGTCGCGAGAGAATTGAAGCGTGTGAGAACTGCTTTTCCACGTCTCTGATTTTACCTTTTTGCCCGCGGCCTTGCTAAGCCGACTCCAACTCGTTAAGCTCCCACTGAGCAAACTCTCCCAATACGTTCGTGTGCGGGCTCACCTGTTCGGGCAGGGAGTTTTCTGCGCGCGAACACGTCGGACGAAAAGCCGGGGGCAGAGGAAGTTTTGGACGGGTCGAAGCCAACAAGCGGCGAGCAATCAATCAGGCGCAAGGCCGGGCGCGTACTCTTCATAGGGCTGCCGGGCGCGCGGCTGACCCCGCGCACGCGCGCTCTGCTGGGCGAGGTGCAGCCGGGCGGCGTCGTCCTCTTCGGGCGCAACGTGGAGTCACCCGAGCAGGTCGCGCTCCTGAATGCGCAGATACGCGACGCCGTAGACCATCCGGTCCTGATAGGCGTTGACCAGGAGGGAGGGCTCGTTGACCGCTTCCGCGCGATCTGCGAGCCGATGCCTTCGGCGAAGGCCGTGCGCGACGCCGGCTCCTCCGAGCTGGCACAAAAATTCGGAGAGCTTTCGGCGCGCGCCCTGCGGCTCCTGGGCTTTAATATCAACTTCGCGCCCGTGCTCGATCTCTCCGGCGACAACCTTGAGAACGGACTGCGCGGCCGCACCTTCGGCAAGTCCCCGGCGGAAGTCTCGCGCCTGGCGGGCGCGTACCTGGACGGTCTGCAAAAGGGGGGCGTCGTCGGCTGCGGCAAACATTTTCCTGGGCTCGGCGGCTCGGACATAGATTCGCACCGGCGGCTTCCCGTTGTGAAACACCCCTGGGAGGAGATCCTTGAGCGCGATTTGGTCCCCTTCATGGATTTGATGTTCCACCGTCCGGGCGAGCACCTGCACTCCGTTATGGTGAGCCACGGGGCGTTTCCCGAAGTCTCGGAGTTTCTACAGGCGTGGTTCCGTCGCACCGGCGAGCTGCCCGCGCTCGAAAGTTTCCACCAGTTGCCCGCGACCATCAGCGGCAACGTGGTGATGCGGCTCCTGCGGACGGTGCTGAAGTTCGACGGGCTGGTCATCACGGACGACATGGAGATGGGCGCGGTCGTGCAGTCGCTCTCGGTCGTGGAGGCTGCGCTGCGCGCGGTCGAGGCGGGCTCGGACATGATTCTCATCTGCGAACAGGAGGCCAACTTTGTCGCCGCGCGTGACCGCGTCGTCGAAGCGGTCGAGGAAGGAAAGCTGCCCGTGGAGGCGCTCGACCGCGCGTCCGCGAGGATGGACCGCGTGCTGAAGCTGGCGGACGAGCCGGAGCAGTTCGATCAGGACGAGTTCGACGCCGTCTCGCGCGACATAGCCGAACTCAAACACGCGCTGAAGGCCGCAGAGCTGACGGGCGAATACGCCCCGCCCTTCGGCACGCCCGACGGCGGCGAGCGCCGCTCGTCCAATTTTTAAAAGCAGTGATAAGTGATGAGTGATAAGTGATAAGTAAAAGCGTTTGTCTTTACTCATCACTTATCACTTATCACTTATCACTACTTCACCATATGCGATACGTCGCGCGCCTTTTCGCACGATATGGGTTGGGCCTGTTACCCCATCTCGGACACGAATCGGCGGGGGGCGTACGGCTTTCCCCGCTCTTTCACTTCTTTCAAACCTCATCCATAGCTCGCGACTTACGGCACGGAGGTTGCCGATGCGGTTGGCAGAAAACGCTCTCCATGCGTCAGTGTCCCCGGAAGAAGCGTTTGACCGAAGGCCGACCGAATGGCTAACACACTTAAAAAAGCTGCGAAGCGCGGTCGCCGCCACGAAAGAAATCTTGCGAGGAGATAAAAGAGAATGGCTAACCGACCGAGACTCATCCCGACCCTGATCGCCGCCGCTTTGATGGCCGTCTTTCTGCCCCTGATTGCGTCGGCGCAAGGGAGCTACGACCCCTGGGGCCGCAACCGCGACAGGGATTACCGCCGCAACAGGGATTACGACAACGGCCGCTATGGCGGTTACGGCAACCGCAACCTGCGCGACGTGGCCCGCCGCCTCGACGACCGCAGCGGCGATTTCCAGCGCCACCTCGACAGCGCGCTCGACCGCAGCCGCTACGACGACACGCGCCGCGAAGACAACATCAACGAGATGGCTCGCCAGTTCCGCAACGCCGCAAGCCGCTTCCGTGACCGCGTTGACGACCGCGACGGCGGCTCGAACGAAGCACGCAACCTCTTGCAGGTCGGCTCGCGCATAGACAACCTGATGGCGCGGCTGCGCGTGGACGGACGCACGCAGTCCGACTGGTCGCAGATTCGCCAGGACCTGCGCACAGTCGCGAGCGCCTACGGCATAGGCTATAACGGCGGCTATGGTGGTTACGGCAACGGTGGTTACGGTCGCGACGACGACTACGGCCGCAATCGCAACGACGACCGCTACCGCCGCCGCCGCAACACCAACAACGATTGGTGGAGGCGCTTGCCCTTACCGTAACTATTGAACTCACGGCGCGCGGCAGCAATAGTTCGGGCCTCGCGTTATTGGAGGATGAAAGCCTCTGCACACTTTGAAAGGTGTGCAGAGGCTTTCGCCTTTTCCGCGTCTTGGTGCCAAAATAAAGAGCATGGCAGGCACGCTCTATCTGGTGGCGACGCCCATCGGAAACCTCGAAGACATCACGCACAGGGCCGTGCGCGTGCTCTCGGAGGTTGACATAGTGGCCTGCGAAGACACGCGCCACACGCGCGTGCTGCTCAACCACTACCAGATCAAGACGAAGACCATCAGCTACCACGAACATAACGAGCGCGAGCGCGCCGAGTATCTGGGCGAGATGCTGGAGGCGGGCCGCAGCGTGGCCGTCGTCTCCGACGCTGGCACACCGGGCATCTCGGACCCTGGCTTTCGCCTTGTCAACGACGCAGTCCGCCGCGGGGCGCGCGTCGTTCCCATTCCTGGCCCAGCGGCCTTCGTCTCCGCGCTCATCGCCTCAGGGCTGCCGACCGACGAGTTCTTCTTCGGAGGCTTTCTGCCCGCGCGCTCCAACGAGCGACGCGCGCGTCTGACGGCGGTGCGCTCGCTCAATTCGACCTTAGTCTTTTACGAAACTCCCCACCGCATCGCTCAGGCGCTCGCGGACGCGCGCGAAATCCTGGGCGAGCGCGAGGCCGTGGTCGCGCGCGAGTTGACCAAGCTGCACGAAGAGATCGCGCGCGGACGCCTTTCCGAGCTGGCCGAGCGCTTCGGCCGCGAGGGCGCTGCGCGCGGCGAGATAGTGCTCGTGATAGACCGTGAGCCGGTCGTGGAAGAAGGTGGCGCGGACGACTCCGAAGCCGACATCGCCGGGCGCGTCGCCGCGCTCGAAGCGGAGGGCCTGGACAACCGCGCCGCCCTCAAAAGGGTCGCACGCGAACTCGGCCTCAGCCGCTCCGAGGCGTACCGCCGATTGGTACAAGCGAAGAAGTGATAAGTGATAAGTGATGAGTGAAAGCAAACGTTTTTAACTTATCACTT
>DATFCB010000602.1:0-2984 GCA_035253525.1 Pyrinomonadaceae bacterium
TAATCAGAGACGTGCTCGGCAAGCGGCTGACCGTGCCGGCCGCGGATGCCAGCAGGCCGGACGGCGTTAACATCGAACTCATCCCGGTCGAGAAGCCTGTCTTCCTCGACACGGAGAAGCTGGCTGACAGGATCAAGAAAGAGGTTGAAGATAGAAAGGGAGAGGGGACTAAAGCCGCAGGCAGGTTCGGCGCGTTATGACGGCAGGTTCATGCGCCTGACCATCCCCTTGTAGCGCGCGTCGTCGCGCAAATTGTCCAGGCGCGGGTCGAAGAGCAGCGGCCCCGGCATCAGCGCGCGCTCGGCTAAAGCCCTTTCGAGCCAGTCGAAAGCCGCGTCCCTCTCGCCCAGGCCCGCGTAGATGACTGCCACCAGAAAAGGATTGTCCGACGAGTCTTTTGTGCCATTTGTCAGCCTCTTGAGAATCTTGCGCGCCTCGTCTCGCCTGCCGGTGACGGCGTAGGTGTAGCCGGCCGCGCCCGGCAGCAGTTTGCTCTCCGATTTATCGCGCACGGCCTCATACTGCGCAAGCGCCTCCGCGTACATCCCCTTATGCTCGTAAGCCCTGCTGATCCCGATCTGCGCGACGGTCAGGCTCGGGTCCATCTCCACGGTCTTGCGGTAATACTCCAGCGCGCGGTCGTACTCACGTTTCAGTAGGTGGTAGTCGCCCATCGCGTTGTTGATCGTGATGGAGAGCGGCTCAAGCTCGAAGGCGCGCTGCATCTCGCCTTCGGCCTCCGCAAACCTGCGTTGCGCCATCAGGTGAAAGCCGTACCACATGTGCGCCGTGGCGTAGCGCGGGTCCAACTCAAGCGCGCGTTTGAACTCTCTTTCTGCGGTCGGCAAGTCCCAGACGTAACGAAAATTGATGACGCCGAGCGTGGCGTGAGCCTCCGCGAGCGAATCGTCGAGCCGCAGGGCCGCGCTGGCTGCGGCGGTCGCTTTGGGAATCGCCTCGGACGAAGGCGCGATTCTGAACTGCGCGAAGCGGTGGTAGCAGTCGGCCAGCCCGACGTAGGCCAAGGCGTAAGAGGGGTCGCGCTCCACGGCCTCCTGGAAATAGTCCTTCGCCCGCTTGACGCTCTCGGACGTGCGCCTGTCCAGCAGGAAGCGGCCTTTGAGATATGCCTGGTAGGCTTCGGCGCTCTCTGTGTCGCGCTTGAGCATGCGCTCGTGTTCTTCGCGCGTGAGGCGCAGCGTGAGCGCGCCCGCGACCTGCTCGGAGATGGAGTCCTGCATGGCGAAGATGTCCGTGAACTTCCCGTCGAAGGTCGCGGCCCAGAGCGCCGCGCCGTCGCGCACGCGCACGAGTTGGACGGTGACGCGAATGCGCTCCCCCGCGCGCTGAAACTTGCCGTCGAGCACGCAGTCAACGTTTAGTTCGCGCCCCGATGCAATCGGGTCTTGCCCCGCGTAGCGCAGGACCGCGCTCGTCGAACGCACGGTGAGCTGGCGGCTATTGCTGAGCCTTGTGATCAAGGCGTCGGCCATTCCCGGCCCCGTGTGCTCGTCGCCAGCCCCCGCGCCGAGCGGCACGAAGGGAAGCACGGCGATTGACTCTATGGCCCGCCCGGATTCCGTGAGGCCGGGTTGATTCGCGCCGCTGCGCCTGAGCCGCGGGAGCGCGACGACCAGGCCGATGAGCAGCGCCGCAAGTACCAAAGCAGCGGCAACCGCCCGCCGGAAACCTTTGCGCCGGGAATCGTGCGCGCTCGTCGCGCTCGGCAACTCAGCGCGCTCCTCTTCGCCTTCCAACGCCCTCGACGCCGAGCCATTGTCGCTTGCCGGGCTCGCTGCGTCTTCCGTCTCGCCGCGTCCTCGCGTCAACGCGTCAACGCGTCCCTCCGCCCCGTTCGTCTTCCGCACGTCCGCGACGAAGCGATAGCCGCGCCCTGGGATGGTGACGACGTAGCGGTGCTCGTCGCGGCGCTCGCCGAGGGCCTTTCTGATGGCTGAGATATTTTGCGTGAGGTTGTTCTCTTCGACGATTGTGTCGGGCCAGACGCGGCTCATCAATTCGTCCTTCTCGACGACGCGCCCGCTGTTTTCGACGAGCGCCAGCAGCGTGTCGAAGACCTTCGGCTTGAGCGGAACGTCCGTGCCGTCGCGCAGCAGAAGCCTGCGGGAGGCGTCTATGCGGAACGGCTCAAACTCGTAAAAACCTTCTCTTGGCGCGCTCATAACGGGGACGTTCAGAAATATTCAGAAGTTCTCAGCGGTTCGTTAAGGACACGGGCCGCTCCTTCGGACAAAGATGCAAAGCGAACTGGCCGGGGAGTATCGGCTCAGGAGGACCCTCTTGGTCGGCGCGGCCAGTTTAGCAGATCAGCCCTGTTTACAGAACAACGGCAATGGTTCTCTCCCCCTGCACTCATTTTCGACCCGAAACCTTCGAAGGAGAACGACGATGAGAAAAGTTTTCTTCACGGCACTGCTCGCCCTCCTGCTGGCACAAAACGCCCCGGCGCAGGAGACCCCGCAGGCCGAGTTGTTCGGCGGCTACAGTTACGCGGGCGGCAACTTCCACGGCTGGCACGCCGCCATCGCGGGCAACGTCAACAAGTGGTTCGGCCTCGTGGCGGATTTCACGGGGCACTACGGCGGCTCGATTGACGAGGACGGCTTCGACGAGCGCCAGCGTGTTTACTCTTACCATTTTGGCCCACGCTTCTCGGCGCGCAGGAAAAGAGTGACGCCGTTCGCACACGCGCTCGTCGGCGCTTCGAGCCTGAAAACGAAGCTCACGGGCTTCGGTCAAACCTTCGAGTTCAACGACACAGGCTTCAGCTTCATCCTCGGCGGCGGCCTCGACATCAAGGTGCACGACCGCGTCCAGATACGCGCCTTCCAACTCGACTACCTCCGCGCGCGCTTCTTCGACCAGACCGAGAATCGCGGCCGCCTCTCCTTCGGCCTCGTCATCCGCCTGGGGAAAAAGTAAATTTCTCTTCCTTTGCGACTTTGCGCCTCCAGCGTGAAGTT
>DATFCB010000603.1:0-9842 GCA_035253525.1 Pyrinomonadaceae bacterium
AAAGCGTCGGCAGAAGAGTCTGTGTCCGACTTGCACTGAACAGGCGCGGCCGTGGCGGAGTTCTGGATCAGTGGCAGGCCCGCAGCCGTCGGCGTCAGAACGGGGTCAGGCTTAATCCCCTCTTTCGGCGCGCGGGATTCCCGGTCGAATTCGTCATCCGGCTCGTTAGCTGCCGGGTTCTTCTGAGGAGCCCGTGATGCCGCTTCCGTGCCGGACGAACCGACCTGAGCGTTTGCCCCCAGCAAGCGTTGTAACGCTTGATTCCCAATTGTGCGCTGCAAGGAAGAGGTTGAATGAGCCGCACGACTTGACGCATGAGGCCGCGTCCCGGACCTTGTAGTTTTAGAAGCCCGTTGCGACTGATGCCCCACCTTTGAGTGTACTGTCATGCACCGCACCTCTTGAACAGAAGAAGCGTTGACACCTGATGCCCGGATTCAGCCTCGTCTCACGTCACTGCGCCCGCTGTAGAGCGGATTTCAATCAGGCGTAAGACTGTAGGGGCAGTGACAAATCCTCCGCCCCTACAATTTGCTCGCGGCAGGATTCGCTACGTCACGGGCGCGGGCGGCGGGGTGCCGCCGGCCGGGGCCGCTCCCTTTTCCTTAGCTGGTTCCTTGGCCGGCTCCGTGGCCGGTTTCTTGGCCGATTTTGTGGCCGTTTTCGTAGCCACCTCCTTCGGAACCAGTTCCGTTGTTGGTCTGAGGGCCAGGTCCGTCGCCCTTCCTTCCTGCGCGGTGGGGGTGCAGCTCCACCAGAAATGGCCGAACGCGTTCACCTGCCGCCGGCACTCGCACTCTTGCAACTCTATCTGGCCCTCCTCATTAACCGTGAAAGCGCTCAACACCACCCACGGGTCGGTCGGGCACTCGGGACAGTCGGGCGCGACCCCGTGGGCCAGGCTCTCGGAGTTGGGCGGGTTCTTGTGCGAGTCGGGGCACTCTTCGAGGAGGCAGATTTCGTAGCCGTCGCTGAAGCGCGAGTACTCGCAGGCGCTCTCCTCGCAGCCGCAGCCGCCGAGCGGGACGCGAACCAGCCGCGTCTGCTGCTCGACGTAGCGGATCGCGAGGTAGCGCGTCTGGTCCGACGGCGTGGGCTGTTGCGGCTGCTGCTCCTCCGTACACTCCATGTCGTGCGGCTCCGGCTCCGGCTGCAACGACGCGCACTGCCTGCGCACGTCCACGCACTGGTCTTTCTCGATGTAGATTTCGTCGCCGTAGGGGCCGAGGATGTAGCCCGTCTTGACGATCAGCTTCCAAGGCTTCGCCTCCTGGAAGACCACGCGCGCGCCGCAGACCACGCCCCAGCCGTGCAGCAGGCGGTTGTGGCGGCGAAGCTTGGTGCGGAAGTAGTCCTGTTCCAGCGTCATGTCGTCCGGGGTGATGAGCTGCCTGGCGTAGTAGCGCGGCCGCTCGTTCACGCTCGGCCTGGACGTTTTCGTTTCGCAGTTACACAGTGTGCTGTTCATAGCTCCTCCAACTCTTATTTCTTGCCGCCCCGGTGGCGTGCCGGCGCTTCGCCCGCCAGAGCGATAATCATGTCGAACAGCAGATCGTTCGAATAGACAATCGGGCGCGGACTGATATCAATGTCCGAAGTCTGTAGCGGGTCGTCGTCCGCTTCAGGCAGCCGGATGTTGGCGAGGGGGACGCAGAGGTCCGAGGGCAACTCCGGGCAGGCGCGCGTCACGCGCTCCACCAGCGCGTAATAGTTGAGCCGTCCGTTGAGCAGGAAGTCCGGCACGCCGTTATTGAGGTCTATGTCGGGGGCCTTGCACTCGCGGATGACGAACTTGTAGCGCTCCTGAATCGAAGAGGCCGAGCAACTGGTGGCCTGCCCGCAGTCGTCCACCAGCACGGGGGCCGGGTCGCCCTCGCACTGCTGGAAAGAGACGCACAGGTGAACGTAGTCTTCCGGCTCGCAATGGCCGGCCGGATACTTGCCCGACTCCGCCCGCTGCTGTTGCTGCTGCGGCGGTCGCGGCGGCACGTCAATGGGGTCGCTCGTGCGCGGCACGATGATCTCCCGGCCGCCGCGGTCAAGCGCGACGCCGGGCGTGACCACCACCGCACGCCCCTTCTGCGCCGGCTGCACGTCCAGCCCGCAGAGCACGCCGTAGCCTGTGACAAGCCGGTTCAGCAGCCAGCGCTTGCCGTTCAGGTAATCCTGCTCCAGCTCGAAATGAAAAACGTCGAGCAGTTTCCCATAGAAGTAGCGATTGCGGACGAAGGTGTGTATCCCGTCGCGCGTTTTTCTGTCCTGCCAAGTGGATTGCATAGTGCCTCCTCAACGTCAGCTTCAGAGTTTCAATTCCTCGCCCAGGCGGCTGGCCCCTATGCGCGAGGGCAAGGGGCCGCCCAGCCTTAAACCGAATCCATCACCGCCCTGACCGAGCGCCGTCGGACCGCCCGTGCCGCCGACGAGCGTGTCTACGCCCGCGCGCGCCTGTGCGCCCGCGCGCATCATGGAGTCGAGCAAGACGAGGCGGTACATGGTGTGCGCGGGCTTCTCCCGCTCGATGATCTCCTTAACGGTTTGCAGCCGCGCCTCGCTCGTCACCTCGCCGCGATAGACTTCGACGATGAACTGCCAGGCCGCGCCCTCGAAGAGCGGCTCGCCGAATTGCGCGTCGGTGATGAGGTAGGAGTGGTCGAGCGTGGCCGTCGTGCCGAGCACGGCCCCACCCGGCTCAGTCGAAGTCAGGTGCGTGCCCGCGCCGAGTTGCGAGGGGGCGAGCCCCTGGCCGCCGCCGCAGTCGGCCGCACGCGGCATCGCCCAGAAGGAACCGGCCGCAATCGGCTCGCTGATAATCGCGTGGACGCCCGCGTCTTCCAGCAGCGCCAGCCGTAGCCCTTCGATAGTCCCCCGCCACTGGTAACGGCGGAAGGCGCGCGCGATGCTCTCGCGCACACGCGCCTCAGGCTCGTCCTCGCTCATCTCCACGGCCAGCCACGTCGCCAGCCAAGCGAGTCCTTCGGCGGGCGCGGCCGAAGTGTCGAAGTAGCGTTCGAGCGCGTTCGCCTCGTCTTCGATGTCCTCGAACAGCCCCTGGAACAGACTCACCAGGCGTTTGAGGAAGTCTGAACGGTCCGCAGGCTCCCTGTAAATCGCGGGCAGGTAGCGTGCATAGTTTTCCGTGTCGAAATCCGCACGCAGTTGCTTCAGCCGCAGCGTCGCGCCACGGTCGCTCGTCAAGCGCGCCCCGACAAACAGGTAGACACTCTTATCGCCCGTCAGCAGAAAATCTTCCACGTCCTGAGGGAGCGAGCGCCAGCACGCGTCGCCGAACGGGTCGTCGTCCGTCGAATCCACCGGCGGCGGCGCGGGGTCGTTCGAGACGGCGTAATAAAACTCTATGTGCGAGCCAGCGGCTTTCACGACCGAGGCCCGCAGCCGGCCCCACGCCACCGGCGACGCCGCGCCCTGGATGGCGTCACTCCACAGCACGCCGGAGCCGAGGTAAGCGCCTGCCGCCTCCAGCGACAACGGCCCCGCGCCGTCGCCCGTCTGCACGAGCAGCGCGCCGCTCGACGCATCCACGGCGAGCGCCGTCACGTGCCCGCGGAAGCCGACCGCCTCGCCCGAGAAGGGGAAGCCCTCCGAGAGCCTGAAAGAGAGAATCCGGCGCTGGTCGTTGTCGCCCACATAGAGCGTGCTCTCGCTCGTCGCCAGCGCGAGCACGTTGCCCATGCCCGGCCAACGGATGCTGACGGGCCAGCCGCGCGAATCCAGAACGGGCGCTCCCGACCCGTCGAACACGAAGATGGCGTTCGCTTCGAGGTCGTAAACGAACAGGCGCGTGTCGGCCCCGCGCCCCGTCACCGCGAGCGCGCGCGGCGACGAGATCAGCCAATTCTTCTGCGCGGCGGCGAGAAAGTCTGCGTCTGGCTCCCCTGTGCGCGCGAATTTCAGGACGCGCTTGTTGCCCGCGTCCAGCACGTAGATATTTCGTCCGTCCTCGTCGGCGGCGGCTGACCAGGGGTGACGAAAGCGGTCGGGCGCGTCCTCAGCCGCCGGCCAACTGCCGAAGTCCCCCTCGCCCCACACTTCACGGACGGCAAACTCGCGCAGGTCGAAGAAGAGCAGCCGGTCGTTCCCGCTGTCAACGACCAACAGCCGTTCGGGCTGACTGAGCACGAGCAGCCCGCGCGGCGCGCTGAGTGCGCCGAGGCCCGCGCCTTCCGTCAGACCTTCGAGCGACCTCGGCTTTGTCTCACAGCCCCCGCTCAGGACGACGCCATTCTCGCCTGAGACGGAGAAGAAGATGCGCCCTGTTTCGTCCACGGCAATGCCGCTCGGGACGTGGGGCGCTGAGGCGGCGGCCTCAGCCGCAGAGGGCGCGGCCGACTGGTCGGCCAGGCGGGGCGAGGGGAGCAGTTGCAGCTCGCCTTGCGGCGTCACCTCAAGCCCGCTCCAGTGGAAGTCGAGCCACTTCCCCTCGCGGTTCAGATAGCGGAAATTGTCGCGTCCGGGTCGCATCCTTTATCCCTCAACCCCCATCCACTCGACGTACCATTTGTTTAAAAACGGCGCGGGCGGTCTGATCGCGTTCGCCACCTGCTCCAGCGTGAACTTTTTGAGGTCAATCAGGATTGCGGGAATGAGCAGAGAGAAGACAAACCCGCGCCGGTCGTCTGCGCTCTCGTCAACGAAGTTATTCAGCCAGGTGTGCGGCTGGTTCGACTCTTCCCGCTCCTTTTCCAGCTTCTTGATCTCGGACAGTTCGTACAGGCGCATGAACCCGTCAAGAAAGAGCGTCTGGTCCTGGTTGGTGTTGTCCTTGAGCGTCAACTCACGGACGCCGATGGCGTGGGCGAAATAGCGCGGCGGCGTGCGAAATTGGGCGCTTGACGTATCCACCTTTAACGCGATGGTGATGCCGGATGAGCTGGTGCCGGTCGCGCCGAGGGCTGGCACAATCCACCGGTTCTCGACGGTAGAGGTTCGGCCCGCGTACAGGAACGGCTGCGTGGAGGGCTTGGCATTACGTCGCTGCGCGACCGAGAGCGGCTGATTGAGTTTGCAGTTGAGCACCTCGGCGCGCGCCAGGCGAATGCGGACCCCGTCTTCCAACTCCTTCCCCAGCACCAGCGACTTCGGCTGATGGTCGGCCGCCAGCGCATTCGGGCCGACGACGCCGCCCGTCGAAGCCAACTCCACCCAGCAGAAGACGGGCTTCTCGCGCAGGCGCACGGCGCTGCGCGAGACGCAGATACCATCGCGCGTCTCCGTCTCCTTGAGCCGTGCGTCATCCGGGTACGAG
This sequence comes from Pyrinomonadaceae bacterium, assembly GCA_035253525.1. Lineage (GTDB taxonomy): Bacteria > Acidobacteriota > Blastocatellia > Pyrinomonadales > Pyrinomonadaceae > QHXM01. Next base: position 5,264 of record DATFCB010000603.1, read on the forward strand.
ACCGCCAGATCGTAATAGACCGGATTGCCCTGGCCGTCATTCGCCACGGGCGGCACTTGCAAGACCTCGGGCTGCGTCAGGACGATTTCCCGCCCGCTGTTGTCAACGGCGTAGCCGGGCTGAATCGTCACCTCGCGGTCGTCCTTGTTGCCGGAGACGGCGTAACCGCTGGCGACGCCCGCCTGGTGCAGGCTCCGGTTATGCAGCCAGCGCATCTCGCGATTGAACTGCTCAAGCTCCTGAAGGTCTGAGGCGAACAGCCGCTGGCCGTCGAAGAACTTGATGCGCTCGGTGAACCGTGCGGTACTGATGGTGGGCATAAGATGATTACTCCTCAAGTCGCGAGCACGGGTCGTCCAGCAGGTCCGCGCCGTCGCACGGCCTGGGCATCTGATCCGGCTCGCCGATGGCGAGCCAGTTCACGAACAGGTCGTGTTTCTGAATCAAGGCCAGGGCCGAACCCTTTACGAACAGCACCGAAGCCGTCACGTCTTCCGGCCGGAAGGTGAATGCGCCTGGCGACCCTTGAGCCAGGAGTGAGACGAGTTTCGTGCTACTGTCAATAATCTGCGTGACGATGGCAGCCAGCGACTGCGTCTCGCCCTGCAACCGATCCGGGCCGGACAGCAGCACCTCGTCACCGGGTGCCACAGACATCGTCTTCAAACGCAGCCGGATGAGCCCCGGTATAAGGCTCGCCAACCCGACCGTGTCGCTCAGCAATAGCCCGTTCAGCGGTGACATCAGCGAGATCTTCTCGTTCTGGACATTAAAGACGAACGCGAGGCCGGGCACCCCAGGCGTCGCCTGTCGCCAACCGGTGATGTGGGCCAGAAAATCGTCCACGCGCAGAAAATCCCTGACGCGCGGATGCGTGGGCCGCTTTTCCACCGTCACCTTTTCCGCGGTCGCCGTCGAGGTCACGTTGACGGACCCACGGATGGTAGCCACGGACAACTCGTCGTCAATCGCCAGCCCCGGAATCGCTCCCGCGAGCTGGATAGTTTTGCCGGTGACTTTTTTGACTAAGGCGAGACCTGAACGCGCGGGCAGGGCCGTCACTACGTCGCCTTCGCGCAGCACGTCGGCGTCGCTGACCTCAATACTGTCTCCCACCGCGACCACACTGACCGTCGCCGGGAAGGCGCACCGCCCGATGACGCTTCCCGGCTTGAGGTCCTTAATCTGGCCCGCGAGTGTCAGTGTCTGGCCCACGGCTTTCTTCACTTCGGCCGGCAGGGTCGGCGTGCTTAGCAGGTCGTCTATCAGGGCGACGTAAACCGGCTCAGACTTGGAGGGGGCGAAGATGGTCGCGTCGGCAACTGTGGGCTCCGTGGCCGAGTCGAGTTTCGTCACGGTCGCGCGCACGCGAAAGTCCGCCGCCGCGATGATGTCGTCTACGCTCAGGTCTGGGATGGGTCCGCTCAGTGTCAGTGCATTTTTGTTGGAGGCGATGAACTGCACGCGCACGGGGGCGGAGAACCTTCCGCTTGCAGATTTCTTCGCCACCAGATCGCCCTTGCGAAACTGCTTGGTGTCGTCCACCTCAATGGACACCTCGCCCACGTTATCGTCCACGCTCAGGACCTCTGCGACATCGCGGGCGATGCCCAGAGGATCATTGACTTGCAGGTTCGCTATCTGCGTCGCGAGCACCAACGTCCCGTCGGCCTTTTTCGAGGCTATCTTCGCCGGGGAGGAGGTCTCGAAGGTGTCCCCCAATCTGACGACCACGTCACCGGGCGAAAATTCATCCGGGTCTTCGACCGTGATTTCCAGGTTGTTGATAGACTTGACGGACGACTTCTGCTCGGCGATCCCGAGCCTGTCGTCGGCGGCTAATCCCGTAATTGCCGGCAGGAGCGCCAGCGTATCTTCCTCGTCTATGAAGACAATCTTGGCCGGGTGCGCGGACTCTGGATTCGCGCCCAGCTTGACCACGATCTGGCCCTCGCTGAACTCGGTCGTCGGCTCGACGGTCACTTCAAAGAAAGAGTCCGGTTGCGTGGCCTTCGTGACTTGAGCCAGGCGCGGGCCGTTGCCGAAAGCGACCTCCTTTGTCCCCGAGAGGCCGCTGAGCGCAACGTCGAGCGTGGCGGTCGAGCCCGAGATCGCGGTGATGAGAGACGCCTGCTCGGCCAGCGGTAAGAGGCGCGCAACAAAGTCGTTCGGCACAAAGAGGTCGGGTGCGCTCAGCTCGACGACCTGATCCAGCGTCGGCTCCACCATCACCTGCGCCCTCGGGTCGAGAATTTCCAGCGCCTCGCGCGTGACGCGGTGCAGCATGAGTTGGAGCGTGAAGCCCTGGGTTGACGGGTCGGCGATACTGGCGAACCAGGCGGGGACGAAATCGGGCTCCAGTTTCCCGGAGACGGCCTCCGCGAAATAGTGCGGCACGCGCGTGAAGCCCGCGGCCGACGTGTCAATCAAGACCTTGACCCCCACTTCCGTCTCCCCGACCTTCCAGGGCTGCCAGGGCGTCTCGCCGGGAATCGTCTTCCCCGTAGCCATCCGCGGGCGGGCCAGCGGGCGCGCCACCATGGGGCTGAACTCCGGGGCGAGCTTCGCGACATCTTCGTTATCTACGTCCTTGACGGGATTATTATCTTGGTCTGTGAGTTGGGCTACGGCCGCGATTGCGACCTCTGTGTTCGCGTTCACGTCCTGCGCCCGCTTCCAGGTCAGGGCAATGCCGTCAACGCTCGCCGGGTCGTAGGCTATGACCAGCGTCATAGGGAGTTGCGGCGGCCGATCAATCTCGCGGTCCTTCCCGACTATCAACTCGCGCCCGGCGCAGTCATACGCCATGCCGCAGCTCAAGGTGGGCTTTTTTGTCTCCTCGTCCAGCGTCAACGCTCCCGTGGTTTCGTCGTGCGCCAACGTCAGCCCGATGGCGACGCCGTGGGCCTGGTGCAGCGCGCGGTTGTGCAGACGCCGCAGTTCCTCGTTCACCAGCAGTTGCGTCTGTAGATCGCCGGACGCGAGAAGCTGGCCCTGCCAGTAGCGGATGCGTTGAAGTTCGGTTGTCGTCCGTACGGCCATATCAACTCACCTGAATTTGGTGTGTGCCCGAAACAGTCAGCGCCAGCGGCCGCAGACACACGTTGCCGCATTGCGGCTCGCAACCCGGCACCTGTAGTTCGAGCGAGAGCACGTGGTCAACGCCCGGCACCGCCGCTATCACCTCCACGACTTCGGAGACGTAAACGTCGCGCCCAAGCGGCCACCCTTCGCGGCCTGGGCCGCCCGCGAGCGGGTCGAAAAATTTTCGCAGCGCCTCCGTCACCGCCTCGCGCGCGGCCGTCTTGCTCTGCCCCTGAAACACCTTCACGTGCGCGTGCACTTCGACCTCCAAATATTCCGGCCCGGTGACTTCGATTCGCGTTCCGATGACGTGCCGCCGGTTCAGGTAAGACGAGACAGCGGCGAGCAATCCGGCCGAAGGCGTCGGGCGTCCCGCAGGCAGGTGCGGCACGATGACTAAAGTGATAAAGCCTGGGGCCGCGTAACACTGGAAACCTGGATGCTGGTTCGCCAGCGCCGCCGCGCGCGCGAGATTCGTGCCCGGTGTGGCGAGCGCCAGCGCCTCGCAATCTTCCAACGTGACCGCCCGCGACGGCCGCGTCAGAGTCTGCACCGCCCTGCCTTCCGCGTGGGCCAGCGTCTCGGCCTCTGCCCCGCCCGACGCGGCGGCAGGGTTCGTGATGCGGCTAAAGCGGGCGGCCACCGCCTTGAGCTTGGCCGCGTCGCCGCGCCCGATTAAAGCCACGTTGTGCGCCCCTGTGTTGAGGGCGTTGATGGTGTCGGCGGCCGCGTTGCCGCTCGCGCCCGCCGTCTCCAGGGCGACGGCGATGACGGTCGCACCCGCCGGGGGCACGCGCCCACGCTCGCCGTCGCCGAACTGCACGGACGCCGAAGCGGCATCGAGCACGTAGTCCGCGTCGGCCCACCCGGAGGCGAGCAGGCTTTCCCGCCGCCGCCACTTCCGCAGGTTGCCCGATTCGAGCGTGTAAAGCTCAAAGCCTTGCTCGCTCAACTGCGGCCCGCCTACGCCGTAATGCTGGTTCGGCGCTCCGGTCCCCGTCCCGACGCGCCGCGCCTCAAGCGTCAGCCGCCCCTCCTGCGCGTTCGTCGCGGGCTGATAGGCGAGCATCCGCACGGGCAGCGCGTCGTCGGCCTCAGAGGTGAACTCAAGGCTCGTCACCTTGCCTTGATTGTCGAAGTCGCAATAGAGCCACGCGCCGCCGCCCGGCAGCGGAGGCGTCCCGACGGCGACCACCCCCACGGCGATTGTCCACTCCTCGTGAACAGGCGCGCACTGCTCGGCCTCCACCGCATTCGCCAGGACACGCCGCGCGAGCGGGGCCGCGTCGAACGAACCCGACGCGAGCCGCGCGCGCACGTAAGCGAGCGGCCTGGTGCCGATGCCTGCGCGCGCGACGGCCGCCGCCCCCGGCAGCGTCAGCATGACCAGGCCCGAAAGCGTCAGCGAACGCGTATGGTCCTGCGCCTCGACCTCGCGCCACAGGCCCGGCCGCGTCTGGACTTCCCAGACGATTGCCGCCGAATGATGTGGTGG
>DATFCB010000604.1:0-13819 GCA_035253525.1 Pyrinomonadaceae bacterium
CTCATAATGTCTAAACCGGCGAGCCTGGCATGATCCAGGCGCTTACAGATTGTCTATGTCGTGTGTTCTTGATGATAGCATTCGTCCCTCGACGTTAAAAAGCACTCCAGGCCGCAGTAGCCTCACGCAAAGGCGCAAAGACGCAAAGAAAGCGCGCAAGGAGATGAAGCCTTCAACAGCTTCGCGGTCTTCTTCGCGCCTTTGCGCCTTTGCGTGAAATTTCCCTGGCGAAGATGACGCGGACCCCGAATCACAGTGACCCTTTGATTTTAGGGCGTCGCCTTGTATCATCTGCGCTAACGAGGTAATCGCGCCGAGACTGCGCTCGCACCCGTGCTCATGCCGGAGGCAATCACCGAACATTCGAGTCAAACCATATCTTGTAATGAAGAAGCTCTGCTTGCGGGCATTCAGCGGAATCTCAGCTCATCTGCTCCTTTGCTGCGTGCTGGCTATCCGGCTCGTGGCGGCCGCGCCCGAACCGGACAAGAACGGTCTCGGGGTGACGTTTGTGAACGTGGCCGGGAAGGCGGGCATCACGGCGCGGACCATCTACGGAGACGAGCGCAAGAATAGATACTTGTTGGAGACTACGGGCAGCGGTGCGGCCTTTATTGATTATGACAACGACGGCTGGGAAGATATTTTTCTGGTCAACGGCACTCGTCTGGACGGCGTTGCGGGCGCGGGCGCGCCGACGAATCGTCTCTACCGCAACAACGGCAACTCCACGTTTACAGACGTGACGGCCAGGGCCGGACTCGTCCGTTCGGGCTGGGGGCAGAGCGTCTGCGTCGGCGATTACGACAACGACGGGTTCGACGATCTGTTCGTCAGCAGCTTCGGCAAAAATGCGCTCTATCGCAACAACGGCAACGGCTCTTTCAGCGAAGTTGGCGCGGCGGCCGGGGTCGCGAACAACCGCACGCGTTGGGGCTCCGGCAGCGCGTTCGTAGATTACGACCGCGACGGCCACCTTGACCTGTTCGTCGCCAGCTACATTGATCTTGATTTGAAGTCGGCCCCGCTCCCTGAAACTGGCCCATGTCTTTATAAAGGCGTGATGGTCGCGTGCGGCCCGCCGGGCCTGGCCGGCGGAGTCAACGCGCTCTATCGCAACAACGGCGACGGCTCTTTCACGGATGTCTCCGAAAAAGCGGGCATCACGAAGGCCAACGGCACTTACGGCCTGGGCGTGCTGGTCGCGGATTTTGACAACGACGGCTGGCCCGACATCTACGTGGCGAACGATTCGTCCCCCGCCGCTCTTTACCACAACAACAAAAATGGCACATTCACGGACGTAGGGGTCGAGGCGGGCTGCGCCTTCAGCGTGGACGGAAAGCCGCAGGCCGGGATGGGCGTGACGGCGGGCGACTACGACCGCGACGGCTGGCTGGACATCTTCAAGACCAACTTCGCGGGCGACACGTCCTCGCTCTATCACAACGTCGGAAAGGGTATTTTTGATGACGTGACGTTCGCTGCGGGCGTCGGCGTCAACACGCGCTGGCTCGGCTGGGGCTGCGGCTTCGTTGACGTGGATAACAACGGCTGGCTCGATGTCTTTTTAGTCAACGGCCACGTCTACCCGGAGGTCGAAAAATTGACGACCGAGGCCGGCTACGCGCAACGCAAAGTGCTCTACCGAAACTTGCAGAACGGGCGTTTCGCGGACGTTTCAGAGCAGGTCGGCGGGGCCGTCATCGAGCCGACACCGGCGCGCGGCTGCGCCTTCGGCGACTTCGATAACGACGGGCGCATGGACATTCTCATCAACCCTGTCAATGCCGTGCCCGAACTGCTCCGCGCCGAATCTGTCAATCAAAACAACTGGCTCAAGATTAAGACTATCGGCACGAAATCCAACCGGGCCGGCATCGGCGCGCGCATCAAGTGTGTGACATCGGACGGCAGCCAGATTGACGAGGTGCGCAGCGGCGGCAGCTATTATTCGCAGAACGACCGGCGCGTACACTTCGGCCTGGGGTCCAATCGGAAGGTGAAATCAATCGAGATACGTTGGCCGAGCGGGCAGGTTGATACACTCAACGAGACGGCCGCCAATCAGCTTATCATCGTCAAAGAGGGGGTCGGGATTGTCCGTGCGACATCCTTCAAGAAGTAGATGCGACTTTCAAGCTCAAACCATCGTTCAATCTGGCTCGTCGTCGCCGTCTTCGTGTTGTCTGTGACGGCCGCCGGGCAAAAAAAGCGTGAGGCACCGCAGAGAGCGCCGAACGCCGAAGAGCATTACGAAAAGGGGGTCGCTCTTTTAGAGCAGCAGCAGATAGACGCCGCCGTCACCGAACTCGTGCTCGCCGCGAGGCTGAGTCCGAACTCCGCCGATGCTCACAATGCGCTCGGCGTCGCGCTGGCGAAGAAGGGAGACATCAAAGCGGCGGCCAACAGTTTCCGCAAAGCTGCCACGCTCGACCCGACGCTTTATGAAGCTCAACTGGGACTCGGTGCGGCGCTGCAACAATCCAACGACGCCGAAGGAGCGATAGTCGCTTTGAGGCAGGCGGTCGCGCTCAGACCCGACGAAGCGGAAGCGCGCCTGCTGCTCGGCGCGGCACTGCAACAGAAGGGAGACTTGGACTCGGCCCTGGCGGAATTTCGTGAGGCCGTGCGCCTCCGGCCCGACGCGGCGGAAGCCCATTCTTATCTCGGCTACGCGCTCGGCGTGAAAGGCTCTTTGCCGGAATCCATCGCGGAGTTCGAGGCGGCGGTCAAACTCAGACCTGACTTCGCGGAGGCCCAATATTATCTGGGCGCGGCCCGCTGGTTTGCCAACGACACGAATGGTGCCATCGCCGCGCTCAACGTCGCCGCCAGGTTAATGCCTAATCACGCGAATGCTCATTACTATCTCGGGCTGGCCTTGCAAAAAAGCGGCGACCTCGCGGCGGCCATTGACGCGCTCACGACGGCCGCCAAACTTTCGCCGACGATGTTCGAGGCTCGTCATGCCCTCGGACTGGCGCTGCAACAGGACGAGAATCTGGACGGAGCGATAGAGGCTTTCCGCGAGGTCGTCCGCCTCAAGCCGGATTTCGTGCAGGCGCATAACGACCTGGGACTGACGCTCGTGCAGAAGCGCGACCCAGACGGGGCCATCGTCGAGTTCAACGCGGCGCTCAAGCTCGAACCCAACAATCTGGTGGCCCATCACAACCTCGGGCTCGCGTTAATTCAGAAAGGCGATTATGCGGCGGCCGTCGCGCAATATCGAAAACTCCTCGCGCTCGCGCCCGACGACTCGGAGGCGCACTACAATCTGGCGCTGGCCCTGAAGCAAAGGGACGCGCTTGACGAGGCCGCGGCCGAGTTGAAGAAAGCTCTCACCCTTCAGCCCGGTTTGCAGGAGGCGCATTACACCCTGGGCGTGATCTACTTGCAGCAGTCAAAGCTCAACGAGGCGGCGGCAAGTTTCAGGGCGGCGATTGGGGCGAAGCAGGACTACCCGGAAGCTCACTACACCCTTGGCACAGTTTTGCAGCAGCAAGGCAAACTCGACGAGGCAATCGCGGCCTTCCGCGAGGCGTTGCGTTACGCGCCGAACGCGCCGGAGATACACAACACGCTCGGCGCGGCCCTCAGACAGAAGGGCAACACGGAGGCCGCACGCACGGAGTTTCAGGAAGCGGCGCGACTCAACAAGATCAAGTCCGACATGCAGGCCGCCATGTTCGCCACCAACACGGGACTGGCGCGACTCAAAGAGGGAAACCTCGACGCCGCCATCGAAAGATTCCAGGCGGCCACTCAACTCGACCCGACCAGCGCACAGGCATATTACAATCTAGCCAAAGCGCTTCATCAGAAGGGACAACTGGAAGCCGCCCGCACCGCATATCAGAAAGCGAAGCAACTCAACCCACGCTTAAGGCCATTGCAGTAGAATGCCGTTTGCGATTGAGAGTAGCCCACGGGAAATCTCACGCCAAGGCGCAAAGACGCAAAGAAAGACTCACTCTGTCTTCTTCGCGGCTTTGCGCCTTGGCGTGAGATGTTTTCTTCAGTGAGCTATAGACGTTCACGCATTTTTATCTGGAACTCACGTTACTTTACTACGCCCGCGCCCTCTTTAATTTTCACGAGTTGATTGACCATGACATCTTTAATCGTCTCGGTCTGCCCGCCGGGCCAGCGAATCTCTATCTCGTCTGCCTTGCGGCTTGTGCCCATGCCGAAGTGTAGGCGGAGGTCGTTGTGCGAGTAGTAGCTGGATTGGCTCGTGACCTCGCGTGCCTGCGTGCGTGCGCCGGTTTTGACGATGACGCGCGCGCCGATGGCGCTGCGGTTCGATTTCGTGCCGGTGAGTTTTAGTTCGAGCCAGTTGTTCGGGCCACGGCTGCGCCCGTGGTTGTAATCATTGCGCAGAAGCTGTGGCGGCTCGTTCATGTTCATGACGAGCACGTCCGTGTCGCCGTCGTTGTCGAAGTCGCCGAAGGCGCAGCCGCGACTGGATTTCGGCGAGAGGACGCCCGGCCCTGTTTGCGCCGTGACATCTTTGAAGCGCCCGTTGCCCAGATTTTGATAGACGAGGCGGGTGCTACGGTGCGGGTATTCTTTGAAGACCTTTTCAACTTCAGGGTAGACGCTGCCGGTGGCAATCATAATGTCGGGCCAGCCGTCGTTGTCGAAGTCGGCGAAGCCTGTGCCCCATTCGACGAAGCGCGTGTGCTCGAAGCCCGCGGCCCTTGAAGCGTCCTCGAAAAAGCCGCGCCCGCTGTTGCGATAGAGCGCGGGCAGGTCGTCGGAAAAGTGCGTTTTGAAAATATCCATCAAGCCGTCGCCGTTGTAGTCGCCGACGGCCACCCCCATCCCGGCCTGCGCGTTGCCGTCCTCGTTGTAGGCGGAGCCTGCTTCGAGCGCGACATCCGTGAACGTGCCGTCGCGGTTGTTACGGTAGAGCGTGCTGGCCGTCGAATCGCAGGCGACGTAGATGTCTGTCCAGCCGTCGTTGTTGTAATCCGTAGTAGTCGCCGTCATCGAATAGCGGCCCCGCACGCGACTGACGCCCGAAGTTTCCGAAACGTCCTTGAACGTGCCGTCGCCGTTGTTGCGGTAGAGCAGGTTGGTGTCTGTCGGGAGACCTTTCGGCCCGCAGTTGACGGGCACGCCTTTCCAGGTGCAGTTCGCGCCCTTGCCCGGCTCGGGCGCGGCGGCGAGGTCAAACTTCAGATAGGTTGCGACGAAGAGGTCTAGCTTTCCGTCACGGTCGTAGTCAACGAAAGTGCAGCCGGACCCCCAGCGCGTGCCGCGCGCCGCGAGGCCCGCCTTCTGTGTCACGTCCGTGAAAGTGGCGTTGCCGTTGTTGCGGTAGAGTACGTTCTGTCCCCAGTAGGTGATGAACAAGTCTTCAAAGCCGTCCCCGTCATAATCGCCTGCGCAGACGGATGACGCCCAGCCGGAGCGGCGAAGCCCCGCCTTGTCCGTCACGTCTGTAAAAGTATGGTCGCGGTTGTTGCGATAGAGCCTGTTCGTAGGCTCTTTTCCCGGCGGAAATCCTTCGAGGCGCGTTCCGCTGAGGACGAGAACGTCAACCCAGCCGTCCGAGTCGTAGTCGAAGAAGGCGACACCGCAGCCGTTGGTTTCGACGATGTATCTTTTTTGCTCGACGCCGCCGTAGATAATTGGCTCAGTCAACCCCGCGCTCGACGCGATGTCAACGAAGTTGACGGGAAAGGCTTTCGCGTCCTGCTGTGCGTTGACGAGATTGGGGAAGAAGAAAAGGCAGGTTATAAGAGTTGAAATAAAAAGACGTGCCATTTTAAAACTCAGGATACTGCCTCGCTCAACCCCTTTGCGTCTTTGCGCCTTGGCGTGAGTGGTTTTGGTTTTTCACGCTTGAGGCGCAAAGACGCAAAGAACGATTTTATGGTTCTTTGTCGGCGTTGGTTCGCAGTTTTTCCGCGAGCTCAAACTCTTTTTTGGCTTCGTCCAGGCGGCTCGCCTGCTGGAGCGCTTGCGCGAGCAGGTGATGGCCTGAAAAATTGTTCGGGTCCATCTGCACCGCGCGCCTGAGCATGTTCTCCGCGTTCGTCAGGTCGTTCTTCTTCATGTAAACCTTGCCGAGCACGATGTAGGGGCCGCTGAAGAAGGGGTTGAGCCAGATGGATTTCTGTAGCGGCGCAATCGCCTCGTCCCATTTAAGCTGTCTCGTGTAAGCCTCGCCGAGCCTGTAGTAGGCCATGCCGAAGGCGGGGTTGATGGCAATCTCTTTTTGCAGAAGTCCTATGCCTCGGTCAACGTCGGCGTGGTAAATAGCCATCTCGCCGAGCAGAAAGTTTGCCTGCGGCAATCGCGGGTCGAGCGCGAGCGCTTGCTCCAACTCTTTGACGGCCAATTCTTCAAACCGCTGGCGCACCATCATCTGCGCGTTGACGAGGTAAGCGGGAGCCCCTGTCGCCGGCAAATTGAACATGCGCGCAAACGTCTCGCGCGACTTGTCTGGATTGCGTGTCTGTATGTAACTGATGCCGAGGGCGAAGGCTATCTCCGCGCTCTGCGGCGACCAGCGGCTAAGTTGTTCGAGATAGGGGACGGCCTCTTTGACGTGGCCCAGCATGTAGTGCGACAGCCCCAGGATTTGCACCTGCTCCCGATATCGGCGACTGCTCTCTGGCGTTTGCCTGACGGCGACCGAGAGATGTTCGACGGCGCGCTGGTAATCATTCTTGCGGTAGTAAGCCACTCCCAGCAGATGTTTGACCTCCAGGTCATTCGGCCTGGACCTTGAGGCGGCGTTCAGTATCTCCAGCGCGGAATCGATCTGCCCGCCGTCCAGTAGACTCTGCGCCTGCGTGACGATAGCAGAATTGTCCGGTGATTGAGCCGCCTTTCCCTTCTGCCCTTGAACGGTCAGGACGCCGAGCGCGCCCATGAGGGAGAGAAGCAGTAACTGACGGAAAGATTTTCTCAGCATCCGAAGTCTCACCAGAATAATTTTTGAAGAGCGGGCTTATCGCGCGGGAAAGAATATTCGCCTCAAACGGAAAAAGGCCCAAGCGGCCTCATCATATAACAGTTCCCTGAAAGAGGGCCACATTCCGGCTGACGCGCCGCTCCCGGTCCCCGCAGCGCGGCCTCCGGCGCGACCCCGTTGGCATCGGGCAGACAGACAACATGGTGAAAAAAAGTTTGTTGTTTAACCACACAATGTGATAGTAATAGGCCGCATCAATTACTAAGGGGCGCGGACTTGCCTCGCATAGACGCGTAACTCTTTAGCTTTCCATTTTGTTTGAATCATTTTTGCTGAATCATAGACGCCTGGCGTCAAGCCCTGACCTTGAAGCCGGCAGTGGCATAACTTTATTTGAGCGCGACGGCTTAATCGCAAACATAGGTGCTTGGCTTAACAAGCGGATTGAGTAGTTCAAGCTTCGACAAGCTTTAAGCGGGCTTGCCGTTTTCCGTTCAGCCTTTGGCCCCTGAACGGGCACTTGCCGTTTTGATTCACAAGGAGATTTGCCATGCTGAGAAGCAAACATTACCTGCTCCTCCTCAGTTTATTCTTCGTCTGCGCGCTCTCTCTCGAAGCGCGCGCACAGGCCGTCTACGGCAGCGTTGCGGGGACGGTGACCGACGCTCAAGGGGCGGTCGTCCCCGACGCGACGGTGACCATCACGAGCATCGAGCGCAACACTTCCGATACTGTTCGGACGAATGATTCCGGCTTGTACGTGAAAGACAGATTGCTGCCCGGCATCTACAAGGTGTCGGTCGAAAAGGGAGGCTTCAAGAGAGGCGAAATCGCGGAGGTGGTCGTCAACCTCGACCGCCAGACCGAAGCCAACGTGACACTTGAAACCGGGCAAGTCTCGGAGGTCGTCACGATCTCGGCCGCCGAAGGCGTGGAACTGAAGACGGACCGCGCCGACGTGGCGACGACTTTTGAGAGCAGGCAAGTAACCGACCTGCCGATTCTGGACCGCAACTTCACCAAGCTTATCCTGCTCACACCGGGCGCGACGCAGCAGCAGTGGGGACACGCCGCGAGCGAGAACCCGCAGGGTTCTACGCAAACGCTCGTCAACGGTCAGACCTTTAGCGGGACCGGGTATCAACTCGACGGGACCGACAACCGCGACCCGATCCTCGGCATCATCGTCATCAACCCGAACTTTGAAGCCATCGGCGAAACGAAGATCACTTCGCAGAATTACGACGCGGAGTTCGGCCAGGCGATTGCCGGCGTGGCGTCTGTCCAGACCAAGTCCGGCACGGACGAATTTCACGGCAGCCTCTTCGAGTTCCGGCAGAACGACGTGCTGCAAGCGCGCAACCCGTTCTCGCAGTCGCAGCCCGACGCCGTCACTGGCAAGCTCATTCCCGACACGCTGAAGAACCAGTTCGGCGGCTCCATCGGCGGGCCGATAGTGCGCGGCAAGGCTTTCTTCTTCGGCGACTACCAGGGGACGCGCAGCAAGGTCGGCGGCTCCCGCCGCGTGACCGTGCCGACGCTCGCGGCGCGCAACGGCGACTTCAGCGCCTACGGTCGTGACATCTTCGACCCGATTACGGGATTGCAGTTTCCCGGCAACGTGATTCCTGGCCCAGGCGGCGTCGGCTGCGGCGTGACGCACAGTTGCCTGTCGCAGGAGGCTCTCAATGTCCTGGGCTTGATTCCAGCGCCTTCCTTGCCGGGTACGGTTAATAACTTAACCGCGTCCGGCAGCGAGCTTTTCGACAACGACGCCTTCGACATTCGCATTGACGGCCGCGCCGGCAACAACCTGAACATCTTCGGGCGCTACAGCTTCGCGGATTTCACCAGGGACGGCCCGAGCGTTTTCGGGGAAGGCGGCGGGCGCGAGTTGGTGACTCTCGGCGGTTCGTCCAAAGTGCGCAACCAGAGCCTCGCGCTCGGTTTCGATTACACCTTCAACACGACGACCGTGCTGGACATGCGCTTCGGCTACTTTAAATACAAGGTGAACGTCCTGCCCGTGGATTTCGGTCAGACCACTTCGACGGACCTGGGCATCCCCGGCCTGAATTTAGACGACTTCAGCTCCGGCCTCTCGGAGTTTGAGATTCAGGGGCCGGGCGATTTGGCCTTCAACATCGGCTCGGGCCTGAACACCAACCGCTGCAACTGCCCGCTCGACGAGATCGAGTCGCAGTATCAGATAGTCACTAACCTTTCCAAGCTGTACGGCAATCACAGCCTGAAATTCGGCGTTGACATTCGCCGCGCGTCCAACCTGCGCGTCCCGAGCGACGAGCATCGCTCAGGCCACTTGACCTTCAGCCCGAATCGCACAGCCAGCGCCACCGGCGACGGCGGCATCGGACTGGCGACCTTCCTTATCGGCGACGTTACGTCGTTCTCCCGTTACATCAGCACGTCAACGGATGCGGGCGAGCGACAGTGGCGACACTTCTACTACGGACAGGACACCTGGCGCGTCACGCCGAAGCTGACGATTGCTTATGGTCTGCGCCTGGATGTCATCAACCCGCAGGCGGCGAGCGGGCCGGGCGCGGCGGGCTTCCCCGATTTGGACACGGGCGAAGTGCGTGTCGCAGGGGTTGGCGACGTGCCGCTCAACGGCGGCGTGGAGAACAGCCTGAACTTTGCTCCGCGTTTGGGCATCACCTATCAGCTAACACCGAAGACCGTCATCCGCATGGGCTACGGTCGGAGTTACGATATAGGCGTCTTCGGCTCGGTCTTCGGCCATACCGTGACGCAGAACATACCCGTCCTGGCGACGCAGCAGTTGACCGGCAGCAACGGTCAGACGGCAGTCTTCACTCTCGCGCAGGGGCCGCCGGCCTTCACGGACTTCTTCGGCCTGAGTGCGCCGCCGAATCAGGGGGGAGTGCCGCTCACAGGCGTCCCGGCCAACGGCCGCTTCTTCCTGCCGAACGGAGTTCGCCCGCGCGCCGTCAACTTCAAACAGAGGCTGCCGACGCTCGACGCCTACAACGTCACCGTCCAGCACCAGTTGACCAACTCCATTTCGCTTGAGGTGGCCTACGTCGGCAACAAGGGGACGCACATGTTCGCCGGTAACAACCCGGACGAGAACGTCAATCAACCGAGCCTCGTCGGCTTCGGAGTCTTGACGCGCGACCAGCGCAAGCCCTTCTTCCAGCGGTTCGGCTGGACGCAGGACGTGCTGCTCTACTGCAACTGCTCGGATAACCACTACGACTCGTTACAAATCAAGGCGACGAAGCGCTTCAGCAGCGGTTATTCCTTCCTGACTCACTACACCTTGCAGCGGGCGCGCGACTACAACGACGACCGCTTCATCCCTGGGATTGACGCCGACTACGCCTACGGGCCGCACGATTTCATCAGGACGCACAACTTCGTGCTGTCGCAGGTGGCGGAGCTACCGTTCGGGCGCGGCAAGCGGTATTTCACCAACGCGTCGAGGGCGCTCAACTACATAGTGGGCGGGTGGCAGTTTAATTCCAACACCATCATCCAGAGCGGGCTGCCCTTCAACGTCGGTTATGACAACGCAGGCATCAGCGATGTCGGGGCCAATCGTCCCAACGTCAACGGTGATGTTCGCATTATCGGTGAGAGGGATCGCTGGTTCGACCCGACGACTTTCTCGGAGCCGGCGGTAGGCACCTTGGGCAATTTACCGCGGAACGCCTTGCGCGGGCCGAGTTACTGGCGCACGGACGCTTCGCTCTTCAAGAAGTTCCAGTTCAGCGAATCGCAGGAGTTGGAGTTCCGCGTCGAGGTGGTGAACCTGTTCAACCACGTGAACCTTGAGAACCCCGATTCGAATATCGGCGACCCCGCCAACCCGAACGCCAACGCGGGGAGGATCACCTCGACCGCCTTCTTCGGCAACGACCTGCAACGTAACTTCCAATTCGGCCTGAAGTACAAGTTCTAACGACTTCAGAGTCATCACAAAAGTGGGCCGGCAACACTTCGGCCCACTGCCCGAGGAGAAAGGAGAGACTAAGAATCTCTCCTTTTTCTTTTAAGCGCGACTCATGTAAGAGATGAGCGATGAAACAAGAACTCTTTCTTTTCTTCATCCCTCATCCCTCATCCCTTCGTTACGGCACTTTCAACCCGTCGAGCTTCAGCACATTCGCCTTCTTCCTCTCGGGCAGCTTGGCATACATGTCCGTGAAGGCCGCGTTAGTCCAGCCGAAGCCGATGACGTTGTAGTCGTAGCCGAACTTGATTCCGCCGCTGATCTCGGATTCGCGGCGCGTGACATCGTACTTCTCCACAATCGTGTTGTGTTGGTTGAACTCTTTGAGAATCGTGGAGAGAAAGTTGACCGTGATGCGGTCGGCCTCTTCCGCGTAGCCGTAGCGGCGCAAGCCCTCGACCGCGATCATCTGTAGCGGTGCCCAGCCGAACGGCGAGTCCCATTGATTGCCGCTCGCATTGGTGCTGGTCTGCAAGCCGCCCGGCCGCTCGAAGAGCTTAAGGTTGGCGACGAGACGCGCCGCCTGCCTGCGGTCTGCGATGCCGACCCACAAAGGATAATATGCGGTCGCGAACGGGTAGCGCCGCACCGTTCGTTTGGCGAAGTTATAGTCGTAATAAAGACCATCCTTCTCGTCCCACATCAGACGATTGACGCTGCGGCGACGCGCCTCGGCGCGGGCGACCCAGCGGCGCGCGTCACGCGGCCGGCCCAACGTTCTCATGATCTCGGCCGCGTCCGTCTCCATCAGGTAGAGCAGGGAGTTCAGGCAGACGGGGTTGTAGTGAATGATATCTATGTTGAACGGCCCGAAACGGTTCGACGGGTCGAAGCCGGATTCGCGCATCGAGCGGTCGCCCTTGTAAAAGAGCGGGAGGAGTTCGTCCTTCCCCTTGTCGTAGTACTGGCCCACGTCGTAGTCCGTGACCTCGTGCGTGCGGTAATACTCTTTGACCCTGTCGTAATGCGTGCGCCCCTGCGCGTCCTTTTCGTCCGAGAGGACTTCCGGCGCTGGCCCTTCGCCCAGGTCGTAATAACGCGAAAGCCCTGTTTCGCCCGTCAGGTGCGGCTCGCTCGTCCAGAAGCGGTAATATTTTTCGATGGCCGGGACGCTCCGGCGCAGCCAGTTGAGGTCGCGCTTCCTGCGGTAAACATTCAGAATCATCTGCGTCAGAAACGGGGGCTGCGAGCGCGAGAGGTAATAAGTCCGGTTGGCGTTCAAAATCCTGCCGTAGTTTTCTATCTCGTAGAGAAAGTTATCAACCGTATTTTGTGCCAGTTCGATCTCGTTGTCGCGCACGAGCCCGACCTGTATGAAGTAGCTGTCCCAGCCGTACATCTCGTTGAAGCGCCCGCCGGGCACGACGTAAGGGTGCGGCAGGTAGAGCAAGCCCTGTTCGCGTATCTCGCGCGGGTCCGTTGGGAGGCGTTGCAGGTCTATGCGCGCAAAATCCTCCGGCTTCATCTCGGCGCGCAAACTCTGCTCGATGCGTTTGAGGTTCTCGTTTTCGGGCACGTAGACGGGCCAGCGGTAGCCCGGCTCCGAATGGAACTTGGGATCGGCGGCGGCCGTGGCGAGCTGTTTGTTCGAGCGGGTCAGTGTGTGCCAACTCTGCTTGATGTATTTCTGAATGGCCCGAAGCTGTTCGGCGGTCGCCCTGTCGGCCGGAGGCTCGGTTGAAGAAACGGGAGAAAGCGCCAGAGCTAGAACGACAATCAAAAAGAGCGTGTGATACGTGATGCGCGGTGTCTCTTTCATACCTGAATCTCCTTAAGAGGATAATGGTACAGTTTTGAAAACCTATCGCACAACTTCCAGAACAACCGCTTCGTAAGGCGCGAGACTTATTTCGCTTCCCTCGATTGCCCGTTCATGCTTACGCAGGTTGCTCAGAGCCTCACGCAGTTGTCCGGCCTCGTCAACTTTCAGCTTTCGCCGTTCGCCGGACATGTTGAGCGCGACGACCATCGTCTGCCGCCGAGTCTTGCGGCGATAGGCGAAGACGTGCGGGTCCGTGCCGATGGACGCGTAGTCTCCGTCGAGTAGTGCAGGGCTTTGGCGGCGCAATCCTATCGCGCGCTTGTAAAAGTTGAGAATCGAATCCGGGTCGGCCGTGGCCTTTTCAACCGTGCGCCGCGTCGCGCCTGGCGGAAGCCGCAGCCAGGGCGTGCCGGTCGTAAAGCCTGCGTTCGGCTCGTCGTTCCACTGCATCGGCCTTCTTTGCGCGTCACGCCCTTTGTAGCCGGGCCAGTACCTTTTGCCCACAGGGTCGCGCACTTCTTCGAGCGTCTCAGGCTCGATTGATTCCATGCCGATCTCTTCGCCGTAATAGAAAAACGGAGAGCCGCGCAGGGTCAGGAGCATCAGCGCCACGAGCTTCGCAATCTCTTCGTCGTGCTTTCCGTCGCCGAAGCGTGTGTATGCGCGCCGCAGGTCGTCGTGGTTGCTGAGCACGTAAGTCGTCGGGCGGCCCCTTAGCACGCGCTCAGACTTTTCCACGACGGCGCGAAAGCCCGCAGCGTCAAGCCGCTTGACCTCGGTCGAGAAGAAGAAATTGAAGGGCAGGTGAATCTCGTCGTTGCGCGGGCCGTAGTACGGCATCAACTGCTCGATGGCCGGCACCCAGATTTCGCCTATGAGCACGCGGTCGCCTGCGTAGCGGTTCGTCATACGGCGAAAACGGCGCAGCACGTTATGGCCTTCGGGCAGGTCACGATTGTATTTCAGTTCCTGCTCGTGCTCGGTCGCGCTGCCCTGGCGCAACTGCGGCAGGACGGGGTTGTCACGTAACTGCGGGTCTTCAAAGAGCCAGTTGATAACGTCCAGCCGAAAGCCGTCCGCGCCACGGTCGAGCCAGAAGCGAATGGAC
The DNA here is from genome assembly GCA_035253525.1 of Pyrinomonadaceae bacterium. Classification (GTDB taxonomy): domain Bacteria; phylum Acidobacteriota; class Blastocatellia; order Pyrinomonadales; family Pyrinomonadaceae; genus QHXM01. The sequence goes on from DATFCB010000604.1 coordinate 13,802, forward strand.
TTGAACATAGCCTGTTCC
>DATFCB010000605.1:0-2862 GCA_035253525.1 Pyrinomonadaceae bacterium
TGCTTCGGCTACGTCGGTGACGTGGTGGGTGCGCTCGTGAAACTGATGGATCATCCGCAGGGTGTCGGCCAGGTCTTCAACATCGGCTCGAACGAGGAGGTGACGATTCTGGAACTGGCACAGCGCGTCAAGGAGCTGACCGGCTCGGAATCGGAGATCGTCTTCGTCCCTTACGACGAGGCTTACGAGGAGGGCTTCGAGGACATGCCGCGCCGCGTGCCCGACATCTCGAAAGTCAACTCCCTCGTCGGCTTTCGCCCCGAGATGACGCTCGACGGGATTCTACAGAGCGTCATCAATTTCCACAGCGGGCGGCCCTGATTTGCTCCCGCCCGTTGTCAATCGCGGAGGTGTAGAGATGGAAAGCAGAGATGTCATGCACCGCTGGTTCGAGGAGGTCTGGCACAAGGGGCGCGAGGAAGCGATTGACGAGCTGTTCGCCGAAGAGGGCGTCGCGCACGGACTCTTCGACGAGAACGGCGAGGAGTTGCGCGGCCCCGCGGGCTTCAAGCCCTTCTTCCGCAAATTCCGCGACGCCTTCCCGGACATACACGTCGCCATAGAGGACTGCATCTGCGAGGGCGACAGGGCGGCGGCCCGCTGCGTGGTGCGCGCAACTCACGCGGGCGCAGGACTCGGCGTCGCCGCCACCAACAACCCCGTGGAATTCACAGGCATGTGCATCATCCGCGTCCGCGACGGCCAAATCGTAGAGGCGTGGAACAACTTCGACTTCGCGACCCTCAACCAGCAAATCGGACTCGCCTAGCCCTTTGCGCCTTTGCGCCTTGGCGTGAGTCTAATGGGTTTCTCACGCCAAGGCGCAAAGTCGCAAAGGGGTTGAGTCGTTCACGCCCTGATTTCATAAAGCGAATGAGGAAAGTTTTTCTTCTCGCGGTCTTCGCGCTCCTGTTCGTCGCCTCGGCTGGCGTCGCTGAAGCCTGTACGTGTATGGGATACCCTTCGGTCTGCGGCTCATACCAGATGGCCGACGCGGTCTTCGTCGGCTCCGTCCGGCGAGTCGAGCAGCCCCCGCCGGTGAAGGACGAAGACGGCGAAGAGTATGTCGCGGGGCAGACCGCCTACATTCAGGTCGAGAAGGTCTTCAAGGGGATGAAGCAGCAGACCGAGGTGATTTTCCGCACCGAGGGATCGTCGTGCGACGCCACCTACAAGGAAGGACAGCGCTGGCTGTTCTACGCCTATTACGACAAGAAGAGTAAGCGGTGGAGCACTCACGCCTGCGACCGCAACACACGCGTCGAGGACGCGGCCGACGACCTGCTCTACCTGCAAGGGCTGCCCGCCTCCGCGCAGAAGACGCGCATCGCCGGAGAGCTGAAACATTACGAGGACGACCCGGCCGAAGGCTTCAAGCGCGTGAAGAATATCAGCGGGGCGAAGGTCAAAATCACGGGCGACGAGCGGACCTACGAGATCTACACGGACAGGAACGGAGTTTATGAAATCTATGGCCTGCCCCCCGGCAAATACGTTATCGAGCCGGAGCCCGTCGCGGGCTTGAAGGTCAGCTTCCCCGTCTTTTACGGCGAGACAGAACGCTCATTCGACGCTCCCTTCAAGCTGGTGCTGAGAGAAAAAAGCTGCGCCGGGGCGAACTTCATTTACAGCTCGGAGACGAGCATCAGCGGGACGGTGTTCGGCGACGACGGCCGCGCTCCTACAATTTCAAATGCTTCGGCCCGCCCCGCCGTTATGCCCGAGCGCCGCGATAGTATATTATTGGCCGTTCTGCGAACCGCCCTCGTGAGTTCACTGTGTAGACCGTTCGATTAATTCACCCTCTTTTAAAATGCCCGCTTTATGAAGTTGACTAAAAAAATCCGCAAGCTCGCTAATGTGACCCGCCTCTTCGTCTTCGGCCTGCCCAAATACGCCGTCGGCTCGATTGACGTGACCAACCGCTGCAACCTGCGCTGCGAGCACTGCTACTTCTTCGCCGAAGACCACGCGGGCGAGAAGGAGTTGTCCGTCGAGAAGTGGGTCGAGAAGCTGGAAGAGATGAAGGCCGCGGGCCATCCGATGATGCTCTGCACCTGGGTCGGCGGCGAGCCGATGGTGCGCAAGCAACTGATCGAGGTCGGAAGAAAATATTTCAAGAACAACACGGTCGTCACCAACGGGACGATGGAGTTGCCCGACTGGGAGGACTGCACCTGGGTCATCTCGATTGATGGGACCGAGGAAGCCTTCAGCCGCATGCGCGCGCCCGGCATCTACCAGAAGATCAAACAGAACGTCATCAAGCACCCCGAGCTGCGGATTCAAATCTCTTGCGTGCTGACGACCATCACGGCCGACTGCGTGGAGGACTTAATCAAGGAGTGGGGGCCGATTGCGCGCGGCGGCATCATCTTCGACTTCTTCACGCCGGTCACGAACCTGGACGAGGCGCTCTGGCTCGACTGGGAGAAGCGTGACCGTTTGATTGACCAGATTCTCCTCCTCAAGAAGAAGTATCCCGGCACAATCAACATGCTCGACTCGACGCTCGACCTGATGCGCTCGAAGAACTCCAAACGCGTGACGGACAACTGCGAGTTTCGCTTGAAAGCTTTCGCGCTCGGGCCGACGGGCGAGCCGAAAGGCAAGTGCATGATGGGCGACAACGCGGACTGCGACCGCTGCGGCTGCGTCGTCCCCTTCCACATGGCGACCTTGAGCAGCCGCCGCCTGATGCTCAAAGAAGGAATCAAGTCCGCGTTCGGCTCCGCCAGGTAGTTTAAAACAATGACGCGGAGACACGGAGAAGAAAAGCGACTGTCTTTCTCGCCGCGTCCCCTCGGTCCCCGTGTCTCCGCGTCATTCTTCTTCTTCCGCCGCTTGATTTGTCGCCGCTAA
>DATFCB010000606.1:0-2330 GCA_035253525.1 Pyrinomonadaceae bacterium
CGACAGCTTCAGTTCGTCTATGAGGAACCGCCTGACGCCCTCCGCTCCGCCGATGAGCGCGCCGATCTTGTCGGCCATATAGTTGCTCGACCGCGCGTTCATGTAGAGCAGCACGTCGCTCAGCGGGTTCGATTTGATGACCGTGAGGAGCCGCCCGGCCGATTCGTCCGCGACGACGGTTTTCGGGTTGCCGAGCTTGACAACCTTAACGAGCCGCGTGGCGGATTCTTCGGCCGAGTTGCTGAAGTTGAAATTGAATCCGGGCGAGACGACGACCTCGCTCAGACGCTTGACGCCGCGCGCGTCCAACTCTTTGGCGATGAGATTCGCAGCGGCGTCGCCGAACGTCGGGTCGTTGCCGTTGACGTAGAGCCTGCCTTCGAGCGTCCCCTTCGAGTCAATTGTGCCGTCAACGAAGACGCGCGTCTGGAAACGAAAGTCCCGGCCCAATTTCTTGAGCGCGACGAGCGAGGTGGAGAGTTTGACGAGCGAGGCGGGGTTGAAGGTCACGTCCGCGTTGAGCGAGGCGAGGGTGCGGCTACTGTCCAGCGTCTCTATCAAAACGCCGTGCGTCTCCGGCGCTTCCTCGTGGGCCACGTACCAGGCGGCGGCGTCGAAGGCCGGACGCGGGTTCGTCTCAAGCGGCGCGGCCTGTTCCTGAAGTTTCGTCTCCGAAACCAATGCGACCGCGTTCGAGATGGCCGAGCGCGCGCGTATGTGGTGTGGGATGTAAGCCAGGACGGCGACGACGACCAGCCCGGCGGCGATCATCCAGAGAATTGGCCCGCGACGGTTCAACATTCCCCTCCGCACGTTTTTTTCGTCTTCCGCAAACCGTGACAAAACCGTATCATGCGTAAAGGTCGGAGCGCGCGTCAAGCTCGCCACGGATTAAACGCGCGCCGGCTGAGCCGCTTTTTCATATGAACCATTTTCCAGGCTTCCTCCTCGTCGAAGGCTTGCTCGGGCTGCCGGTCTGGCTGACGTGCGTCTTCGTCGCCGTCTTCGGCGCGATCATCGGCAGCTTTCTCAACGTCGTCATACATCGCCTTCCGCGCGAGGAGTCAATCGTCTTCCCGAACTCGCGTTGCCCCTCGTGCGAGGCGCAGATTCGCGCTTACGACAATTTGCCCATCATCAGCTATGCCATCCTGCGCGGGCGCTGCCGCGCGTGCCGCGCGCCGATCTCGCCGCGCTACCCCGCGGTCGAAGCCCTGACGGCGCTGCTTTGGGCCGCGGTCTTTCTGGTTGACGTAACTTGGCGCGGCGGGCTTTCCTTCGTCATCCTCTTCGACCTGATTTTCGTAACGGCGCTCGTCGCGCTCATCTTCATTGACGCAGAGCACAAGCTGTTGCCGAACGCGATCACCTATCCGGGCATTGTCTTCGCCGTCGTCGCGCGCCTCGCGCTCCCCTATCTCACTGGGCCGCACGCCTTCGAAGACCTGCCTTCGCTGATAAATGGGCCATTTCGGACGTGGCCCGTGTGGGCCGCGTCGCTCGCGGGCGCGTTCCTTGGCGCGCTGGTCGGCGGCGGGAGCTTGTGGCTGATGGGCTGGCTCTGGGAGCGCCTGCGCGGGGTCGAGGCGATGGGCCTCGGCGACGTTAAGATGATGTTCATGGTGGGGGCGTACCTGGGCTGGCGGCTGACGATTCTGACGATTTTCCTGGGGGTGCTGTCGGGCTCGATTGTCGGCGTCGGGCTGATGGTGAAGAGCGGCGAGCGCGACATGCAGAAGGAACTGCCCTTCGGCATCTTCCTCGGCGCAGGCTCCATCCTCGCCCTCTTCATCGGCTCGCGCATCGTCGCGTGGTACGCGTCGCAATTTTAAAGCAGTGATAAGTGATGAGTGATGAGTGATAAGTAAAACCACTCGTCTCTAACTTATCACTTATCACTCATCACTTATCACTGTTTTATGAAGAGTCGCGCGCGGCTGGTGCTCCTGATGTTGGCGGGCGTGATAGGGCTCGCGGGCCTGTTTGCCCTGGCGCTCAGTTTCCTTGCGCCGGATGCGGCCGCCGCCCGTGGGCCAAGACTGCTCGCCGTCTTTACGGGCATTCTCGTCGTCAGTCTGCTCGCCGTCATCGTGCTCCTGCGCTGGCTCCTGCGCCCGTACCGCCAACTGGTCGGCGAGGCCGAGCGCGCCCCAGTTGCCGCGCGCTCCGCGAAGCCGCGCGACGAGGGCCAGTTCGTGCTTGAAACTTTCCAGACGGTCGTCGCTCAGTTGCAAGCGCAGCAGCGCGAGCTTGAGGCTTTGAGCGCGCGCGACCGCGCACGCGCCGCCTCGGCCGAGCGCTTCAGCGAACGCATTGTGATGAGCGTCCCG
>DATFCB010000607.1:0-2127 GCA_035253525.1 Pyrinomonadaceae bacterium
GGCACCTTCCTTTCAATCCGCAATGCCTCTTCAATGGTCGCGGCAAGCTGCTCGCGCGGCAGTGTCTGCTGCTCGCCCGTCGTCATGTTTTTGAGCGAGACTTCGCCGCGCTCTCTTTCGTTCTCGCCGACGACCGCGACGAACGGGATGGCGCGCGACGAGGCGTACTTTAACTGCTTGCCGAGCTTGTCCGCCTCCGGGTAAAGGTCAACGCGCAGGCCCGCGGCGCGAAGCTCCGTCGCCAGCGCAATCGAATCGTTGACGGCGCTCTCGTCCCAGACTGTCACCATCACGTCGGCCGGGGCGCTCGCGAGCGTCGCCGGGAACATCTCGCGCTCAGTCATCACGACGATGATGCGCTCAAGGCCGAGCGAGAAGCCGCACGCCGGAACGTTCTGGCCCGAAAACATCCCGACCAGATTGTCGTAGCGCCCGCCGCCGCCGAGACTGCCCGCCAAATCTGGCACATTAATTTCCAGGATAGCGCCCGTGTAATAAGAGAGCCCACGCGCCAGGCTCGGGTCAACACGGATGCGCGCGCCCGCGCCGGAAGCCTGGGCGAAGTCCACGATTGACCGCAACTCGTCTATCCCGCGCGCGCCCGCTTCGTGGTCGCCGACGAACTCCACCAGGCGGCCGAGCGTCACGGCGTTAATCGCCTCAGACGACGAAGCCACCTTTTCGTCCGGCGCAAGCTCCGCGGCGTGCTCCAACTCACCCAGGGCCGCGAAGAAGCCGAGCAGTTTGTCGCCCGCTTCTTCCGGCAGGCCGCGCCCCATGAGTTCCTTCTCGACGCCTTCGCGCCCGATTTTGTCCAGCTTGTCTAAAGCGACGAGAGCGTCCGCGTGTTTATCCGCCGGCACGCCCGCCGCGTCGAGGATGCCGGCCAGTACCTCCCTATGATTGAGACGAATCGTGAAGTTGGTAAAACCTAATTTGACCAGCACCTCGCTCGACGCCGCGCACAACTCCGCCTCGACGACCATCGAGCGCGAGCCGAGCACGTCAACGTCGCACTGGTAGAATTCGCGGAAACGTCCGCGCGCCGGGCGGTCCGCGCGCCAGACGGGCTGAATCTGGTAGCGCTTGAAAAACTTCGGCAACGTCGCGCGATACTCCGCAACGACGCGCGCCAGCGGTACAGTCAAATCGTAACGCAGCGCCAAATCAGCCTCGCCCGTCTTCTCGTGCTCGCCGCGCTTCAGGATTTTGAAGATGAGCTGGTTGCCCTCCTCGCCGTACTTGCCCATCAGCGTCTCTATATTCTCAACCGCAGGCGTCTCCAAAGGCTCGAAGCCGTAGCGCTCGTAGACCTCACGTATAACGCCGATGACGTATTCGCGCCTGCGAACGTCAGCCGGGAGAAAGTCGCGCATCCCGCGCGCCGGTTGTGTCTTGCCTGCGGCCATTACTTGAAGACGGAGAAGCCCGCGTAAAAGACGAACTGGTTGAGTCCGCGATTCGCGCCCGCGCGGTCGCCGTTCGAGATGTGGTGAAAGCGCACGCCGAGGCTGACGGCGCGCCGCTCTGAAGTGAAGACGCGCACGCCCGCCCCGGCCTCGCCGACCAGGGCCAATTTCCCAGCGTCCGGCAGCGGGACCGACTCGTTGAAGACGAGCAGACCGCCATTCACGTGTATGAACGGCTTGACGCGCGAGCTGTTTGCGAAATCAAGTTGCAGCCCGAGCGGCGTCACGCCCGCGCCGTAGGCCGTGTCGCGCGTGAAAGTCGTCACCGGCCCCGCGGGCGTCGGCAGGGTCGTGGCAGACTCTATGTTGCCGACCGCGAGGGCCATCGGGATCGCGTCGAGCGTGTACTGCAAGGCCAGATGGTCGTTCGCCGCGAGCGTGCGCCCGTAACGAAAGGCCGCGATGACGAACCCGCGCTCGTCTGCCTCCGCGTCGGTCAGCCCGCCGAAGATGGTCGTCGCCGTGAACGCGCCGCCCCCCCAGACGCCGTACTCGTTGTCGCCGCGCTTCAACTTGTACTCGGAATCATTCTGCGCGCCGGCTAAATTGGCACAACTGAGCGCCACGAGCAGGGCGGCGAATATTCGACAACTCAACTTAAAGCCCTGCGTCTTTCTTTGCGTCTTTGCGCCCTGGCGTGAGGAAATTTCACGCCAGG
>DATFCB010000608.1:0-9570 GCA_035253525.1 Pyrinomonadaceae bacterium
CGTGTCCAATTCGGCCGTCGTTTTGACTGCGGCCCGGCGCTCTTTCCAGGTGGGCCTGCGCTTCCCAGGCGCGGCGGCCCCCTTCCCATCGCGTTGCGCGCGCGAGCGTGCGGCGACGATCATCACCAGACTGAGCAGCACCAGCGCGGCGATTAGAATGACGAGCCAGTTCTGCCTGAGCACTGTGCCGAGCGTCGCGGGGCTTGCGGCGGCGGGCGCAGCGGTCGTGGACGGATCAGCGGTCAGTGTGGGTTGCTGAACCTGCGCGACCTGCTCGGCGGGCGGCGTCGCAGCGGGACTGGCTTCGGCGCTCGCGGCCGGAGACGAAGTAACTTCTGGCGTCGGAGTGTAAACGACGGTCGGGCCGGTCGCGCCCGCGTTGACGGTCTGCGTTGTGCCAGTTTGTGTCCCGCCGGCAGTCGCCGCGTTCGTGTTACCGGCGGCCGTGGCTTGCGGCGTAGGGCTCGCCGCAGTCTGAGGCGTGGGGCTCGGCGTCGCCTTCGCAATCGCAGGGGTCGGCGTGACCTCAGGCGTGCGGCCCCCGCCCGGAGTCGTCAATTCAACGTTGAGCTGATTGAATCTTTGCTGGACACGCGCGTTCGTCCCAGGCTGTAGCTTGAAGGAGAGGACGGCGTCGTTGCCGCGCCGCTGCACCTGCACGTCTTCGAAGCCCTTGCCTCGTAGACTGCCGGCCGCGCGCGGGGCGTTCGCGTCTGGGATGACGACGTAGTAGCGGTCGCCGCTGCGGTAGGCAGAGTAATCGTTGAGCGGCGCGTCGGAAGTGATCGTGATGCGCGAGCCGTCGGCCGTGTCGCCGCTGCGGAGCGGCGTGATGTTCTTCTTCTGCGGCTTCTGCTGTGCGGCCTGCGTGTTGGCGTTGGCGGCTGCTTGCTGCTGCGACGTGGCCGGACGCCGACGCCGCTGCGCGCTCGCGCCCCCCGCACCCCACAGTAAGAAGAGTACGAGAACCGCAAGGGCGGGAACGCTGAATTTTTTAGTTCGGAGGGGCAAGAGGGGCATCGTGTACATCGGCAGACTTTCCATTCAAAAAGAGCGGGTTTTACCGTGCCGCATTATGCTACGCGAGAGCGTCTTAGTCCAGAGAATTCAGTGCAGAGGTCAGATGTTAGATGTTGGATGCTAGTCAAAACTGACATCCAGCATCTGACATCTAACATCTGCTTTAGACTGGCTGCGCCTGATCCATCTTGTAGACAACCTCCATCAGGGCCGAGCGCACTTTCTCGGGCATCCCGTCGCGCACCGCCAGGTGACGCAATTGCGTGGCGACTTCGGGCTGGCCCGTCGTGCCCAGCAGACGAATCAGCGCGAGGCGCACGTTGACTTCCCCGTGGTCCGCGATGGCCGCCAGCAAAGGCTCTATCTCGCCGACCTTCGCCAGGAGCGAGAGCAGCGAGAACGATTCGTAAGCGAGGCGACGGTCTTCGCTGATCATGCGGTCAATCGCCTGCGTCACCATGCCCGCCTTGATGCAGGCCGCCGCCACGCGGCGCAGCGTTTCCTCGTCCGCATTCTCTATCAGCCGGGCGTACCCTTCGGCGCGGTCAAAACTCATGCGCGAGAGAGAGCGAGCGGCGGCCGCGCGCACCTCGCGCGCCTCGTCCGCGAACGCCATCACGACGGGCGCGAAGACAGACTCGTGCTCGATTTCGCCCAGGCTCGTCACGGCCGCCGAGCGGACAACCGATTCGGGGTCGTTCGCGGCAATCGCGGTCAAAGCCTCGACGGAGCGCTGCACTGGAAATTGCGCGAGACGCCTGGCGGCCGCCGCACGCGCTTCCACGTCCGCCTCGCCCAAACGGGCCAGGGCTTCCGACAACTCTTCGTCCTCGAACCATTCGGGCAGCGCCTCGACCGCGCCCACAGCGTCCAGGTGCGTGATCTCGCCGGAGACAGCGAAGTCGTCCAGGTCGCCCACGTCCAGGAGCGGGACGCTCGGGAAGGACGCGTCCAGGAAATCGAAGCACTCGATGGTGCAGGCGCTGAGCGCCTTGCTCACGAGTCCGGCGGGCATCTCAGGATGACGCCGCGCCATGTCCAGGAGCGCGCCGATGGCCGAAGGCATCTTCAGAGCGCCGAGGCTCGTCACCGCCTCCGTCCGCACGATCATCTCCGTGTCGTAGAGGGCTTCCAACAGGAACGGCAGCGACGACTGCGCTCCGATCTCGCCGAGCACGCGCGCGCTTGAAGCGCGGTCGTAAGCGTTGTGCGAGAGGAGCAGGGACGCGCACTGGCGCGCGACAAAGCCGTACTCTTCGAGCGCCTGGCGCGCGCGGCGGCGTCCGTCCTCGCCGGACTCGGACGAGTTCATGGCCTTAATCAAAGAGGTCTCAAGCGCGCGGCGGTCGTCCGGGGCGCGCGACGAGAGCACGTCGAGGCGGTGAGCCTGGCCCAAAACGAGTTTGCCGACTTCCTGATCCACGCGGTAAGCGCCGTAGAGCGCGGGCGAGGCGGGCGCGGTGGCTTGCCGCCTCTCCAGACCTTCTTCGGCGCGCGGCTCCGCGCCGTGTCTCGCGGCGTCGCCGGATTTTGCGATGGCTTGGTCAGACTGCCGCCGCGAGCGCCTGCGGCGATCCTTCTTCGGAGCCTCTAAAGCGGCGGAGAAAGTCTCGGTATCGATTAACTCAAGCGACTCGGCTTCCTGCTCGCCCTCTTCTTTCGTCTCAACGGCCACTTCTTCTCTTCGACGGCCTCGTGCGAGCTTGAGCGCACCCAGACCGATGAGCAGTAGAATCAGTATGCCGGTAGTCGAAAAGATGTAGGAGAGGATACCGCCGTCCGACTGGCTGTCGGTCACGGTGATGGCCGAAGGCGTTCCCGTCTCAGTGCCGGCGGGCGCAATTTCACCGTCGGTCGCGGGGACGAGTTGCGCCTGATTGGCAGAAGTCGGCGCGCTTTGCTGCGCCGTGCCGAGGGGGGCCGTGGCCGGCGAGACCGCGCCCGGCCGTGAAGCTGTGGCAGGCGCGCCTACGGTCGCGCTAGAGTAGACGGATGGGGATGACTGCGACGGCGCGGACTGCTGTCTGCCCAGTGGGGAGGAAACGACCGAAGGAGGCTGCGCCAGAGGCTGACGATTATACGGGGCGCGAACCGGCGGCTCATAGTCGGCGGGCGCGCGTTCCTCGGCGCGCGAAGAAGTGACGGTCGGGGCGGCGAGCTGTGCCTCGCCTTTGGTCGTGTCCACGCCGCCGCGTATGACCAGGTTGAGACTGTTGGACTGCGGGTCAACCGTGACGCCCGCGCCCTGCTTGACGGCCACGACGACTTCGAGCGACTTGCCCAGGTTGCGCACAGTCACACCTTTCGGCAGCCGTTTGATCGCACCAGGCGTTGCGCCCGGCAAGCTCATGTGAAAGCCCTCTTCGTCCTGCCAGGTCTGCGTGCGCGTCAGCGGCGCGTCGGCCGAGACCGAGACGACCGTCGTCCCGCCCGACTGGCTCGAAGTGACGCCCGTGACCGTGTAGGGTCCGTTGTTCCTCTTCTGCGCGAACGGCGAAAGCGTCGGCACGAGCGCCACGCCCGCAAGCAGAAGGCTCACGCAGAGCGTGCGCGCGAAGCGCCGCCCGCGCGCGGTCAGAGACAAACCGTTCGGCGCGCCGTTCTTCGGATTGTTAGCAGACAAAGCTTTCTTCATGGTCATACTTTCAGGGACAGGCAAGTTTGATTGCCCGCGAAGGGGAAGCGGGGCGCGCCTGGGAATGTTTGGCGCATGGTCGCCCGCGTCGGTGTGAATAACTTTTGGTGTCAACGGGCGCGCCTGAGTTCGGGCGCTCGTCCCCGAGATGAGGAGGGAAAACCTTCCTTGCTCTACTTCGCGGCTACTCGTCGCAGAACTTGTAGCCGATGCCCCAGACGGTCAGGACCATCTGCGGGTTCTCCGGGTTGTCTTCAATCTTGGCACGCAGGCGGTTGATGTGTGAATCAATCGTCCGGTCGTAGCCTTCGTAAGAGTAGTCCCAGATTTTTTCCAGGAGATATTTTCTGGGAAAGACACGGCCCGGGTTGGAGGCGAACAGACGCAGCAGGTCGAACTCCTTGGGCGTCAATTCCACCTGACGTTCACCGACCATCACCTCGCGCTTGGTCGGGTCAATGCGCAGCTTGCCGCGCGTGATCGGCGCTTCCTCGCTCGCGCCGTCCTTGCCGCCGCCCGTGCGCACGCGGCGCAGGACGGACTTGATGCGGGCCTCAAGCTCGCGCAAAGAGAAGGGCTTGGTGATGTAATCATCCGCGCCCATTTCGAGACCCAGCACTTTGTCAACCACGTCGTCCTTGGCCGTCAGCATCAGGATGGGGATGTAAGGAACCTTCTCCCTGAGTTCGCGGCAAACGGCCAGCCCGTCCATCTTCGGCAGCATCAGGTCGAGCACGACCGCGTCCGGGTGGTCCTGCAAAGCAGTCTGCACGCCGGCCAGACCGTCCGAGGCCGTCTTGACGCTGTAGCCCGCGCGCGAAAAATACTCGCTGATGGCGGTCGAGATATTTTCGTCATCTTCGACGACCAGCAGGGTCGGCTTGCGCTCGCTTGCGGCGGGCGAAGCATTGTCTTCCCTGTTCTCCGGTCTCCCTTTGTCGGCGGTTGTCGGCATCGGTGGTTTCGTCAAAGAATGGCGAATCAGGACGCTGGAGCGGAGGGCGCCGGTGGCGTGGCGCGCCTCAGACCTTCTGAATATAGCAGGTAAACGCATCTAAACTCAAGCATTAACTTCCAGAACCGGGACGCGGGGGACACGGGGACACGAGGACGCGGAGAGAAAGACGGTTGCTTCTCTTCGCCGCGTCTCCGCGTCCCTGCGTCCACGCGTCCTGTTCACTGCCCGGCAGGTTTCTGCTCCTCCGGCTTCAGGGCTTGTTGCAGGCGTTGCTGGAATTGCCTGATAAAACCCTGAATCTGGGGGCTGTTGACCTTTTTGATGCCCTGCTCGATGACCTCTATGCCGCGCGGGTCGCCGAGTTTGACCAGCGCCTCGCCGGCGGCGTTGCCGATGGGGAAATTGAGCGTGTCCACGCTGCGCAGAAACGCCTCCGAGACGAGCGGGAAAGTCCGCGGGTCGTCACGCCCGACGGCCGCGAGCAGCGTGATAGCGGAGGCGCGCACCTGCGGCTCGTTGCCGGCCGCCCCGTAGCGAAGCCCCAACTCAAGCGACCGTTTGTCGGCCAGATTCGCCAACCCCGTGAGCGCGCTGGCGCGCACCTGATCGCGCCACGACGGCGCGTCAATCAACTTTGTCAGTGCGTCGTAAGCCTGAGGCGATTTGGTCTCGCCGAGCGCGCTCGCAGCGGCGCGGATGGTGGCGTAGCTCTGGTCGTTCAGGAGCGCAAGGTAAACGCTCGCCAGCTTCTCGTCCTTGCTCTTCGCCAGAGCATTGACGGCGCTGGCGCGCACACGCGCGTCCGCGTCTTTCGTCGCGGCGAGCAGGGCGGCGCTCGCTTCCGCCGCGTGCTGGCCGCCGAGCGCCGTCGCCAACTCCGAGCGCACGCCCCAGAACTTTTCGCCGCCCACGGCCGCGGCGAGCGTCGCCACTATCTTCTGCTTGTCGGCGTCCGATGTCTCCTTCGCGTTCAGACGACTCGCCAACTGATTGAGCGCCCAGACCCGGCCCGTCACGTCATCGTCCCGCGTCAACTGGTAGGCCAACTCGTCCGTCGGCTTCTCGAAGACGACTTCTTTGATAATCGTGCTGCCATAGTCGAAGTGTACGAGCTGCGGGTCCGCGTCAACCGCAAAGGTGAAGCTCTGTTCCTCCTTCGGCTCGACCCAGATGCTCTCGACGCGACGCCGGCCCCCGGCCTCGATCTCTATTTCGAGCGGCGCGCGGAAAAATGTAACCTGCGGATAATCGGTGTTCGGGTCGGGCTTCTGCTCCTGACGCACCTTGAGCGTGAGCTGTTTTGTCTGCGCGTCGTAGCTGCGCGTCACTCTGAAGACGGGGTGGCCCATTTTGTAAAGCCACTGGTCGAAGAACCAATCCATAGGTTTGCCCGTCGTCTCTTCGATGGCGATGCGGAACTGCTCGGTCTGCACGGGCTGGTGCGCGTACTTCGTCAGGTAGTGATTGATCGAGCGCCACCAGTCCTCTTCGCCGAGCGTCTTGCGCAGCATGTGCAGGACCGCGCCGCCGCGCGGGTAGGCGTAGTTATCGAAGATGTTGTCCTTGTTCGTGTAGTTGCTGGTCACGATGGGGCGGCGGTAGTTCTGCCGCCAGCTTCCCATGTAGGCGTCCTGGTTGCCCTTCACGTCCAGGTAAAGAAATGCGTCGCGGCCCAGCCGGTGCTCGTCCCACATCGCCTGGAAGTAGGTGGCGAAACTCTCGTTGAGCCAGATGTCTGCCCAGGTGCGGCAGGTGACGTAATCGCCGAACCACTGGTGTGCCAATTCGTGCGCCTGCAACCCGTCCCAGTCGCGGTCGAGCGTGGTGCGCCGGTCGTGAATCATCTGGTCTGTCTGCGTCGTCGCCGTGATGTTCTCCATGCCGCCGCCGAAGTCGCGCGTCATGGTCTGCGCATACTTTACGTATGGGTACTTGACGCCCGTCTTCTCCGAGAAGAACTTGACCATCTCGGGCAGGCGCGCAGCCGTGACTTTGCCCTCCTCCAATTCGTTCGGGTAGACATAGGTATAGATGGGTATCCCCTGGTAACTTCCTTCGACGGCCACGTATTCGCCGACGACGATTGAAGTGAGGTAAGAGGCGTGCGGCTGCTCCATCTTCCAGTGGAAGGTGCGCGTCCCGTCCGAGTTGTTCTTCGTCTCAAGGAGCTTGCCGTTGGAGATGACCGTCAGGGGCTTCTCGACCGTGGCGATCATCTCCGTGGTGGCGAAGTCGTTCGGGTGGTCGAAACAAGGGAACCAGAAGTGATTGTATTCGGTTTCCCCTTGTGACCAGATTTGCTTCGGCCTTTTGGGATCGTCCGTGCTCGGCTTGATGAAAGTTAAGCCCCGGCCGAAGCCGCCGATGCCCGCGCCTTTCGTGACGCCGTTCGTGTTGTAGTTGATGACGACCGTCAACACGTCCGCTGGCTGGTAGGCGCGGTCGAGCGTGATGCGCAGTTTCTCGCGCGCGGCGTCCGGCTCGAACTTGAGCGGTGTGCCCGAGACGAGCGTGACCGACTTGAAGGCCATGTTCGCGGCGTCGAACTCCACGGTCTTAGTGTTCGTGTTGAGCGGCGCGAAAGTAATCGTGGCCGTGCCGAGCGCCTGCTCGCGCTCCCAGTCGAAGCGCAAGTCGAGTTTGATGTGGCGCGTGTCGTAAGTGCGCTCGCGTATGTATTGCCTGGGCGGAATTCTCTGCTGCTGCGCTTGCTGCTGTTGTTGTCGCCGGACGCGGGACGTGGGCCGGGCGAGCGCGAACTGTTGTGGGCCGCCGAGCGTTAAGATAAGTAGTAAACAGAAGACCCGAATGGTGAGGCGGGTCGAGCGTAGGATTTGCATGGCGTTCTCCAAAAGGTGTAAAGATTTCGTCAATCAAATATAGGCCGCTGCCGCAGGGCTAGACTGAATACAAGCACTACTGGTTCCCTTGTGGATTCATTCAGCGCGGAGTGAACCGTCATTCCTGAAACAGGCTGACCGATATTTACGTTTGAATGGCTGGCATTGTTGCACATTGTTTCCCGACTCAAAAGGAGAAAACCCGAAATGACCCCGGAAGAGAGACGCGAGTTGATTTCGACCTACGCCGCCGGCTACGACGAAGTCGTCAAAAGCCTCGCAGGCTTCCCCGCAGACCATTTGACCGATCACCCGCTGCCCGGCAAGTGGAGCGCGTGCGAGATAGTGCAGCATCTGGCCGACAGCGAGATGAATTCCGCCATACGCATCCGCCGCCTCCTGGCCGAAGACAACCCCGTCATCCTCGGCTACGACCAGGAGGACTACGCCACACGCTTCAACTACAACGAGCGCGACTTCGCGCCCGCCCTCGACGCCCTGCGCGGCGCTCGCGCGACCACCACGCAACTGCTCGCGCGCATGACCGACGAAGACTGGCAACGCGAAGGCACGCACACAGAAAGCGGCCGCTACACCGCCGAAGACTGGCTCAGAATTTACGCAGCCCACGCGCACAACCACGCGGCGCAGATTCAGCGGTTAAAAGAAGTAATCAGTAGTCAATAATAAGCAAAAACAAAAAGCTGATAATTGATTGCTGACTACCGGTTACTATTGTCTTGACAAAAGCCGCGGGGCGCGAGCATTATCTCGACTCGCCCCGGCTAACGCTCTTCTAATTCTCTTTTTTGATTAGACCCAGAATCACTATGACAAGCCCAGCGCCCGTACTCGAAACCTCTTTCTCCGACTTACAACTGCTCCGCCGCGGCAAGGTGCGCGACGTGTACGGCGTTGACGACGACCATCTTTTAATCGTCGCGACCGACCGCATCTCCGCCTTCGACTGCATCCTGCCGACGCCCATCGCGCGCAAGGGCGAAGTCCTGACGCAGCTCTCGCGCTTCTGGTTCGAGCGGCTCAACGACATCGTCCCCAATCATCTGGTGGCGACCGCCGTCGAAGAGATGCCCGAGGCCGTCCAACGCTACGCGGACGATCTTCGCGGCCGCTCGATGCTCGTGCGACGAACGGAAGTCTTCCCGGTCGAGTGCGTCGTGCGCGGCTACATCACCGGCTCTGGCTGGAAGGACTACAAGCGCACGGGCGAAGTCTGCGGGCATAAATTGCCGGAGGGCTTGCGCGAGTCGGAGCAACTGCCGGAGCCCATCTTCACGCCCGCGACCAAGGCTGAAGAGGGGCACGACGAGAACATCAGCGAAGTGCAGATGGGCGAAATCGTGGGGCTGGAGGCGACCGGGAAGCTCCGCGACATCTCGCTCAGACTTTACAAAGAGGCGAGCGACTACGCGCGCACGCGCGGCATCATCATCGCCGACACGAAATTCGAGTTCGGCACGGACAGGGACGGCCAGATCATTCTCATAGACGAGGCGCTGACGCCGGACTCCTCTCGCTTCTGGCCCGCGGACGAGTACGAGCCGGGCCGCTCGCAGCCCTCTTTCGACAAGCAGTTCGTCCGCGACTACCTCGAAACGCTCGACTGGGACAAGCAGCCGCCCGCGCCCCCGCTGCCGCCCGAGATTGCCTCGGCCACCACCGAGCGTTACCTGGAAGCTTACCGTCTTCTCGCGGGAACTGAGCTGTAGAAGTTTTTGATTGTCCTTCATGACTTTCTTTGACTTCGTAGTGCTCACGCTCGTCACGTCTTCAGTCGTTGCGGGCGCTTTGCGCGGGATCGTGCGCTCACTTCTGACGGTGGCGGCGCTGATAGTGGGGCTTGTTATCGCCGCGCGCGGCTACGGATTTGCGGGCTCCATCCTGCGCGGGCTGGGCGTCGTCGAAACGGACGCGGCGGCTAACGCGGGCGGCTTTCTTTTAATCGTCGTCGTCGCCCTGGCGGGCGGGTTTTTCGCCGGGCGGCTGGTCACAGGCGGCTTGCGCCAGGTCCGCCTGCAATGGTTCGACCGACTGCTCGGCGGCGCATTCGGGCTCCTGCGCGGGTGGGCCGTCTGCTCTATTCTCTACCTCGCCCT
>DATFCB010000609.1:0-25422 GCA_035253525.1 Pyrinomonadaceae bacterium
GCTTCTTCTCCAAATGGCCGGACGACGCGGGCGGGCAAACGTGGCCCGCCTCGCATTCATCTATCAACAATGAGGGACGGCCCGAATCATAACAAGAGCGCGTGCGTGTTAGCCAGCCCCGGAAGAACCGAACAATGCGGCTGCTTGGAGCATTCTGTGCCGTGTAATATCATGGCAGTTGCGAAAGCGTTAGAGAATGCCGAAGGAGGACCGATGCCCAGCCCCTACAGACGAATCAGCAGCTTGATTTTCACGGCCGCGCTCGTGTGCGTGGCCGCCTGGACACAGTCGGCCATTGCACAGCCTCAGCGCGGCGGCGTTCGCTCTGTGACTATCCCGATTACGATTCGCCAGCGCGGCGGCGACGCGCGAGAGCGCGAGTTGCAGCAGGTTGGCGACCTGACGGTCCACGAAGACGGCGACGAGCAGAAGATTCTCTCCATACGCGCCTACGGAACGGAGACGCCCATCTCGGTCGGCATACTGATTCAGGACGACCTGGTCTCGTCAATCTCGAACGAGATAAAGGCGCTGCGCGAGTTCATAAACCGCCTGCCGCGCGGCTCGCGCGTCATGGTGGGCTACATCAAAAGCGGCTCGCTCGACGTGCGTCAAAGGTTCACGGCCGATTTGGAGCGCGCCGCACAATCGCTGCGCGTCCCCATCGGCTCGGCCACGGCCGCGCCCTACAACCCTTACGTCGAGATCGTCGAAGGCTTGCGCCGCTTCGAAGCCATGCCGAAGGGCCGGCGCGCGCTCCTGGTCGTCACGGACGGGCTGGACATCTCAAGGGGCGTGGATAGCTCCCTGCCCACGCAGAGCGTTGATTTGGCGCGCGCCGTCCGCGAGGCGCAGCGGCAGGGCGTGGCCGTCTACTCCTTCTACGCGCCGAGCGTCACGGCCAGCACGCTCGGCAACTTCCGTCTGATTTCCAACGGGCAAAGCTCGCTCGAACTGCTCGCGGACGAAACCGGCGGCCGCGCCTTCTTCCAGGGCACAGGTGCCCCCGTCAGCTTCGACCCTTTCCTACGGGAACTGGCCGGGAACCTCTCGCGCCAACTCGCGCTCACCTATCTCTCCACGCACCCCAAGAAAGGCTTCCACCGCATCAAGGTCACGTCAAACACCGACGGCGTAGAGATAGAGCACCCGGCCGGAGTTACGAGATAAAAGGGATGAGGGATGAAGTAAGAATCGGTCTTTCTTTACTTCATCCCTCATCCCTCATCCCTCATCCCTTTTTATGCTACTCGTTGTTGGTCGGCGGCGCGGCGGCGCTTGATCTCCTTGATTTGTGTCTCAAGGATTTTGAGGTGTAGTTCGAGGAAGATGCGGCCCTCGTTGTTGAGTTGTATGCTCTTGTCGAAGTCTTTGCGCGCCTCGGCCTCGTTGCCGCGGAGCAGGTGCGCGAAGCCTCGGCCGGCGTGTGCGAGCGAGGCCGCGTTGCCGTCAGATTTGAGCGCGAGGCCGCGGTCGAAATCCGCGATTGACTCGGGCAGGTCGCCTTTGACGAGCCGCGCCTCGGCGCGCTTGACGTAAGATTCGGCGTCGCTCGGCGAAACACGTATGGCTTTGTCGAAGTCTGAAATGGCCCCCTCGAAGTCGAATTGGTTGGCGCGTATGAAGCCGCGGTTGGTGAATGCCTGCGTGATGTCGCGGTTGTTGGAGGTCAGGCGCGCGTCCAACTCTATGGCCCGCTCGTAGTCTTCGATGGCCCCGTCGAGGTTGCCCTTGGCCCTGCGCGCCTTGCCGCGGTTGAGGTGCGCTTCCGCAAGGCGCGGGTTCATCTCGATGGCGTGGTCGAAGTCCGAGAGCGCGGCGTCCGTGTCCCCCTTGCCGAAGCGCACGATGCCGCGCTTGACGTACTCTTTGGCCGAGGCCAACTCCTGTGCCAGTATTGGCGCGCAACCCAGGAGCACGAGCAGGGAAAGCAGGGGCAAGGAAACACGTCTCATAAAAGCCTCCCAGGAATAAAAGGAGCCGCCGAGGTGAACTCGCAAGCGAGGGGCTAAAAATAAGCTGCCCTGCGGCCCAGCGTCAAGGGTGAAAATGATGAATCCCGCCTCGGTTCCAGCCCCGGTCCAATTGTCACTGGATGGTCGCGGGCAGGAGCGAACCCCTGGGGTCCGAGGCGATGGCGTAGCCGTCCGCGATCTGGCCGATCATGCCGTGGAAATGTATGTCGGAGCCGGAGAGGACGAGCAGCACGTCGCCCGCGTGGTAGCGCGGGTCGTCGAGACGGAAGCGGACGACCGTCGCCTGCCCGTTCTCCTGCTCAACCGTCTCGAACTCGAAGTCGTCCGCGCCGACCACGTAGGTCTGCGAGTTGTTAGCTGTCCTTTGCTCTTCGGGCATCTCTTGCGCTTACCTCACGTCGCGAATCAACGATGAAACCAGTCCGCACAGTGTAACAGTATCAGGGCGATTGCGGAATGCGGCTTAGAAGACAAGCGTCAAGCTCTTCTTTGCGCCTTTGCGCCTTTGCGAGAGAAAACCGTCTCACGCCAAGGCGCAAAGACGCAAAGAAGAGGACAAGCCTTTCAGTTTGAGCCGAGGAATAGTCTGAAGCCGAAGCGCGCGAGTGTGGGCGGGCCGATGGTTCGGACGGGCGTCAGCCCCGTCGTGTAGCGTTGGTCGAAAATGTTTTCGGCGGCGACGAACGCTTCCAGCTTGCGCGTGAGACGGCGCGAGGCGAAGGCGTCGAGCGTGAAGTAGCGGTCGAGTCGAAAGCGGTTCTGGTCGTCGTCGAACTGCGCGCCGGACGCGCGGCCCTGCACGGCGGCCGTGATGACGGACGGGTTCGCGTAGCGCGCCTGGAACGTCAACTGGTGGCGTGGCACCTGCGGGATGAGCAGACCTTCGAGCGCGACGTTCGCGGGGAAGCTGAGCACGGTCGCGTCCGCGAAGAGGTAGCCGCCGGACACTGTGAAGCTCGGCGTCAGGCGCGCGTCCCATTCCAACTCTAGCCCGCGCGAGCGCGTGCGCCCAAGGTTCTGTCGCTGCCGCGTGATGAGCGCGGGCGTGACGCTCAGGGTCACGTTGGCGACGGGCCTCGTCATCTCTGTCCAGAAGAACGCGCCGCGCACGTTCAACTTTTGTCCGAAAGAATTGAAGCTCGCGCCGGCCTCGCCTCCCGTCAGTCGCTCTGCGCGCAAGTTCTCGTTGGCGAGCGTCAACACGTCGCCGACGCGGAAGCTCCTGTATAGCTCGTTGAGCGTCGGCTGGCGGAACGCGCGGTTCATGGAGGCGTAGAGCGAAACGTTCTCCCCCGGCTTGTAGAGCACAGAGAGGTGCGGGCTGAACGCCGTCTCCGTGCGGTCAGGGAAAAGAATGGTCGTGGTGACGTTTGACGAGAAGGGACGCGTGGCGTTGAGCGCGTCGTAGTTGCGCCACCGGTCAACGCGCGCGCCCGCCGTGACGAACAGCTTCGGGGTCGCGCGGATGATGTCTTCAAAAAATATTCCGACGGTCCGCTCGCGCCCGCCCGCGCCGATGATTGAACTCGGCCGCCCGGCGATGAAGGCAAGCTCGTCGCTCGCGCCGCGCACCTCGCGCGCCTCAAGGCCGGCGATAAGCGTCTGTCTCGCGCCAGCCGTACGCGACCATTGAAGGGACGCGCCAATTGATTGCGCGGGCACGCGCTGGACGCGCGTCGGCGTCTCAAAAGTTCGGTCGCCGTTGACGGCGGAGAAATTCTGGTCGAAGACCTGTGTGCCGCCGTAGGCGCGCGCGCTGAACGCGCCGGCACGCGCGCCGTGCCAGTCGAAGCCTGCGACGAGCTGGCGTATGTGCGTGCGGTTGCGCTGAAACGGCGTGCCGTTCGAGCGCGCTTCGCCGAAGACGTTGGCGCTCACGAAAACGGACCCGGTCCCGGATATCTTCCGCTCGACGCTGAGACGCGCGACCGCGTTGCGCGCTCCAGCGGGCACGTCCACGCTCCCGCGCTCGCTCTCGTCAACGATGATGTAGCCGTCCGTATGAAACGTCTCGACGGCGAGGCCCGCGCCCCAGTTGCCCTTGCGCCCGGAGGCGAAGAGGGAGGCGTCCGCCGTCTGTTGATTCCCATAGGAAGCTTCGAGCCGCAGGGCGGGCGACTCATTGGGCCTGCGTGTGATGAGATTGACGACGCCGCCGAGCGCGGCGCTGCCGTAGAGGTGAGACGCGCCGCCGCGCAGCACTTCCACCGTGTTGATGTTGGTGCGCGGCACGCGGCCCCAGTAGACCCAGCCGCCGAAAGGGTCGTTGAGCGGGACGCCGTCCGTGAGGACTACGGCGCGGCTCGCGCCGCTCGCGCCGACGCCGCGCAGAGAGACGCCTTGCGTGGTCGGGTTGGCCGTGCGGCTGCCGCTCCGGCGAAAGAGGCTGAAGCCCGGAACCTGTCTGAGCGCGTCGTCGAGCGTGACGGCGGCGGTCGTCTCCAACTCCGCCTGCGAGAGCGAGACGACGCTCGCGGCGGTCTCCCCCAGCCGCGTCTCCGTGCGCGTCGCCGTGACGGTCACGCGCTCGGAGAGCGGCGCGGGCGCGAGCACGATTTCCAGGCCCAGCAGGTTTGTCTGAATCGCATCCAGCCTGCTCTCGTAAAGCGCGAACCCTTCGGCGCGAACAGCGAGCGAGGCGGCGGCAGGCGTCGAGACCTCAAGCCGGAAACGCCCACTCGAATCGGTTGTGCTTTCGGCGATGATGGCCGACTCGCTCTTGAGAATGACTTCGGCGCGCTCGACGGCCGCGCCCGTCTGGTCTTGAACGACGCCCTCGACGCGAGTGTTCGGAGACTGTGCGGACGCCGTTGTGAAGCAGGGAAAAAACATGAACGCGCAGGCGAAGAGAAAGTGCAGGAAGTTCGGACGGCGGCTAGGAAATCCCCGGAGTGACATGATGGTGTAAGGATACAAAAATTAACCACGGAGGGCACAGAGGACACAGAGGGAATCTCAACTTTCAAATCTGGAATCTCAAATCCGGCAATCCGAAAATTCTGTTTCCCCTCTGTGCCCTCCGTGGTTAATTCTTCTTTCGCACGTAGTACACCACGCCGTTGTAGTCGTCCGTGAAGAGGAAGGCGTCGGGGCCGAGTTTCATGACATCCGCGGGGCGGCCGTAGAGCTTGCCGTTCTGCATGAAGCCTGTGACGAAGTCTTCGACGCGCCCGCCGCGCCTGACGCGGACGATTACGTGGCCGCGGTCCATCCTGTGAATCGAGGAGCCGTGCAGGGCGACCAGGAAGTGGTTCTTGAGACTGGGTGCGGAAGTACTCGCGTCGAAATATTCGAGGCCGAGCGGTGAGCTGTGTGCCAGAAAAGAGGCGAAGGCCGCGGGGACGTTCTTGCACCCTTTATTCTTCACGGACGAGCTGAATTGCGGGTCGGCGTAGATTCTTGGCCCCTGCTGGTAGCAGTAGGGCCAGCCGTAGCCCGCGCCCTCGCGGACGACGTACATGGTGTCCGAAGGCTTGTCGCGGCCGAGGTGGTCCGCGCCCATGTTGGTGGCGTAGAGCTGTCCGCCGACCCACTTGAGGCCGACGGCGTTGCGCAGGCCCGTCGCGTAAATTCTGCGGCCGCTCCCGTCCGGGTTCATCTCGATGACGGTCGCGCGTATCTCCTCCTTCTCCTCGCACGCGTTGCAACTGCTGCCGACAGAGACGTAGAGCTTTCCGTTCGGGCCGTAGGCGACGGTGCGCGTCAGGTGCCAGCCGCCGTATTTGTAGCCGAGGCCGTAGTCTGGGAATTCCGCGAGCACCTGCGGGCGGCCGCGCGGGGCCGCTTCGCCCGCGCGATAACGATAGCGCACAAGTTGGTCCGTCAGCGCGAGGTAAAACCAACTGTTGCCCTCTGTGTCGGAGTGGAAGCAGATGCTGTTCGGGTTGCGCAGGTTCGTCAGGTAGGGCGTGACTTTGCGGAAACGGCCCGCGCGCTCGTCGAAGTCTTCGAGGATGTAGACCGCGCCGCGCTTGTTGTCCGCCAGGTTGTACATGTCTGTGACGAAGACGCGGTTGTCCGGGCTCATCGCCATAAAACGGACGCGCTTCAACCCCTCGGCGGCGATTGTGGCCTCGAACTCTTCCGGCAGATTGAGATTGAACGTGATGCCTTTGGCGAGCGAGATTTTGTTAGGAATCAATTTGAGCGCGCGATTCTGAGCAGAAGTCGGAAGGGCGCAGGCGACGATGAGAAAGATGAGCCATAGACTAAAAGCTCGTGTTCTACTCATTAAAAGTTTTTCTCCTGAATCTGAAGCTCAACGCCTTAGCGCCTTAGCGCCCTGGCGTGAGATGTATTGGTTTTTCACGCAAAGCTGCAAAGAATTGCTTTAGCTAAGTCCGGTGGTGAAGTCAATAGCAGGCGCGGGCTGATTTGAGAATCGAAGGGCGGGCACGCATAATGCGCCCGGAGCTTTCATCTCATCATCAGGTGCCGCGAGGAGAGTTTTGGCAAGCAACGAAGAGAAACAGAGGGCGCGCGAGATCGTGCGTCGGCTCAAGAAAGAGTACCCGGACGCGCGCTGTTCGCTTGACCACACGAACCCCCTGGAGCTTCTGGTCGCGACGATTCTTTCTGCGCAGTGCACGGACGAGCGCGTCAACATCGTCACCGCGGACCTTTTCAGGAAATACCGCCGCGCCGAAGACTATTTCAACGTCGCGCAGGCGGAGCTTGAGCAGGACATACGCTCGACAGGTTTTTTTCGCAACAAGGCCAGGGCCATACAGGGCGCGTGCCGCCTCATCGCGGAAAAATTCCAGGGCCGCGTGCCAGAGAATCTCGATGATTTACTAACCCTGCCCGGCGTCGCGCGCAAGACGGCCAACGTCGTCCTCGGCAACGCCTTCCACATCACCAGCGGCGTCGTCGTTGATACGCACGTCGCGCGGCTCTCGGAACGGTTGGCGCTCTCGGCGGAAAAGCAGCCTGAAAAAATAGAGCGCGACCTGATGGAAGTCATCCCGCGCACGGACTGGATTCTTTTCGCACACCTGCTAATCGCCCACGGCCGCAAAGTCTGCAAAGCCCGCACGCCGCTTTGCGCCGAATGCGTGGTCGAGCGCCTTTGCCCCTCTTCATTACTGAAGGCGGAATTACCGGCTGGCGATACGCGTCGCTGAGCAAAGCCCCGTGCACACCGCACCGCGCCTTCCGGCTTGCATAAAAGGCCGGGCCGCTCTACTCTTTGTGGCATACCGTTCGCCTCTCCCTTTGCTTGTAGATATTAATCCCCGAGACAATTTTTTGTTGACGCCCAGCGCGTCAGTCGTCGTCGCCGTGCCTCGCCTCTGTTGAAAATCTGGGCCATATCAAACACGGCAGGCGGAGGGAAGAAGAGATGAGCCAGTCCAGGAGAATCATAGCGTTGACGCTTGCGGCCGCGCTTGCGAGTGTCAGCCTCATCGCACAGGGACAACAACGCCGTCGGCGTCCTTCGTCCACGGCGAGCCAGGGCGTGAGCGCGGCGGAGTCCAGTTTGACGGGCGTCTACCGCCTCAACGTAGAGAGCAGCGACGACCCGCGCGCCACAGCCGAACGCGCTCTGAGCGCGTATGCGTTCGACCTGGAGCAAGGAGCCGTCGAGGAATTAGTCAGTCGTCTCAGTTCGCCCGACCAGCTTTCCATCGAGCGGCGCGGGAACATGGTCAGCATCGCCTCGACTCGCGCCCCGCGTATCAGTTTCGAGGCCGACGGGCGCGAGCGCACGGAACCGGCCAGAGACGGCCAGCTTGTGCGCACGCGCGCCGTACTCCAGGGCGACGATTTGATGGTCAGTTCCAGCGGCAGCCGTGACAACGAGTTCAGCGTCACCTTCTCTCCGCTCGACGGGGGGCGTCGCCTGCGCGTGACACGCCGCATCTTCTCTGAAGAACTGGGGCAGCCCGTCGTCGTCCAGAGCGTTTACGACAAGACTTCGAGCGTGGCCCGTTGGAGCGTTTACGGAGAGCCTGAGTCCGTCCGAACCGCCACGGCGAGAAACGTCCCGCCCCGGATGGACCCCGGCCGCATCGAAAACAGACCGCAACCTTTGCCACCGGCAGCCGAGAGAAGCGACCCGCCGCAGCCGGAGTCTGACCCTCCCATTATTCCCGAGAGGGGTAACGACACTTATGCTTTGGTCATCCCGGAGGGGACGGAGTTTGTGGCCGTGCTCGACAATCATCTCGACACCGCGGAGTTGCGCGTGGACGACGGCTTTACGATGACAGTGCGCGCGCCCGCGCAGTTTGAGGGGGCGACTATCGAAGGGTACGTTTCGCGCGTGGAACGGGCTGGCCCATTTTCGGGGCGCTCGGGGATGACGCTAGACTTTACGCGGATACGCCTGCGCGACGGCCGCGAGGCTCCGTTCAACGGGGCAATCGAAAACGTGCGCCCGTCTGACGGCGAAGATGTTCGCGTAGCCAGGGAAGAGCCGGCAACCGTCGAGGAGAGCCGGAGCCGGACGAACCGCACGGCGCAGCGTGCAGCGATTGGCGCTGCCGTCGGCGCGATCATCGGCGCGATTGCGGGCGGCGGCAAGGGCGCGGCCATCGGCGCAGCCATCGGCGCGGGCGCGGGCGCAAGCTCCGTCTATATTCAAGGGCGCGGCGACCTCGAACTAAGGAGAGGCACCGAACTCAAGATTCGTTCGGGCAGGTAACGCCGGACGAGGAAAAAGGCAGGCTCACGCAAAGGCGCAAAGGCGCGAAGAAAGCACGCAAGGTCAAGAGGCATTCAGCCCTTTGCGGTCTTCTTCGCGCCTTTGCGTGAGGTTCCTTCCTGACGAAGACGAATCAGAATTTAAAAGTGAACTACCGCCTGATTTTCTTGTAACCAGACCGGCCCCTTATTCTTCGTCCAGCCAATCCTTCGTCATATCGCACCAGAGGGCTAGGCCGCGCCAGGAGTCGAAGCGTGAGTAGTAGCGTGCGATTTTGGCGTCGGGTGTCGCGCGCCCGTTGTTGCGTGTGCGTATGAAGGTGGCGCGCACCCAGGAGTCCAGGGCGAGCACGTCATAGCGGCCCACGAGCTTTAAGAGGTTCTCCGCCGCGTAGTCGCCCACGCCCTTGACGCGCTTCATCTCGCGCTTGAGTTCCGGCGTCGGCAACTCGCTCGTCAGCCAGCCTTCAACGTCCAACTCGCCCGTGGCGACGCGCTCGGCCAACTCTTTCAGGTAAGGGGCGCGATAGCCCGCACGCACCTCGTCGCGGTAAAAGCTGTCGGGCATCGCGGCCATAGCCTCGGGCGTGGGGAAGCCACGGCGACCGTCCGCCGCTTCGCGCCCCAGGTTGTTGACGAGCCCGCGAACCATCACCTTCGTCAGCGCCCAGGTGCAGTTGGTCGTGCAGAGCGATTTGACCAGGTCCTCGAAGACGGTCGGCGAGCGGACCAGTCGCCCGGCCCCCGCGCGCGGAATCCACTCGAAATCCGGGTCCGATTTCATAGCGGCGTAGAAGGCCGTCAGGTCGTCGTCGAGCCTGAGCATGTGGCGCACGTCGCGCTCGATTGCTCGGGCGGCGCGCACGCCGACCTTGCGAGGGACGCCCACGTTGACGGCGCGCTTCGTGCCCGTGATCGCGACCGTGACGGGCGGCCCTGTGCCAATATCAAGGACGCGGATGATGGTCGAAGCCTGCGGGTCAACCTCGAACGGCAGGAGCCCCGTCCAGCCGTGGCTGTACGCCGTTCGCTCGAAGCTGAAATCTCGCGGGGTCGGAATCTTGATTTCCATCGTGCGGGCCATTGTGGTCGAAGCCGCGGCGAGATTGCAAATTTGAAACCTATGCCCTATCCTCGCCGCCGTTATATTAAGGGATGAGGGATGAGGGATGAGGGATGAAGTAAAAGCCGTGAATCGTGAATCGTCGGACAGTCTTTCTTTAACGATTTACGGTTCTTATTCATCCCTCATCCCTCCGCCCTCATCCCTACCTTGAGGTGAGCGCCTAATTATGCAAGCACCCCCGCAGCAAACTAATCAAGAGAAGGTTCATCGTTACCCTTGCCCGTCGTGCGGAGCGATTCTGGTCTTCGAGCCGAAGGACGGCGTTTTATCCTGCCCCTATTGCGGTCACAAGGAGCAGATCCCGCAGAGCGCGGAGCAGGTCGAAGAGCGCTCGTTCGAGAAATATCTGAGGCCGGGCGCGGACCAGTTGCAGGTGATCGCGGCGGGCGCGCTCGAAGTGCAGTGTTCGAGCTGTGGCGCGACCGTGACCTTCGTCCCGCCGGAGGTCGCGAGCGAGTGCGACTTCTGCGGCGCGAAGATAGTGGCCCAGCCGAAGTCCGCGGACCCGACGGTCGCGCCCGAAGGTGTCCTCCCGTTCCTCATCCCGCAGACGCAGGCCACGGCCAACGTCAAGCAGTGGATCGCCTCGCGCTGGTTCGCGCCGAACGCCTTGAAAAAATTCGCCACGCCCGAGGCGATAGACGGCATCTACCTCCCGTTCTGGACTTACGACGCGAACACGGTCAGCTATTACACGGGCCAGCGCGGCGAGTATTACTACGTGACGGAGACCTACACTGAGACGAACGCGCAGGGGCAGACCGAGACCAAGACGCGGCAGGTCAGGCACACGCGCTGGTATCCCGTTTCTGGCACAGTCTCGCGCTGGTTCGACGACATTCTCATCCCGGCCTCGACCTCTCTGCCGGTCAACCGTCTCCACGCGCTGGAGCCCTGGGATTTGGCACAACTCAGGCCGTACGACCCCGCCTACCTTTCCGGCTTCAAGGCGCAGCGTTACCAGGTCGAGCTGGGCGCGGGTTTCGAGCAGGCCAAGGCCATCGCCGCGGGCGTCATCCAGTCGGACGTGCGCCAGGACATAGGCGGCGACGAGCAGATGATCTCCGACATCAAGACGCACTACTCGGCTATCACGTTCAAGCACCTGCTGCTGCCCGTCTACGCCGGGGCGTACAGGCTGAACCAGAAAGTCTTTCAGGTCGTCGTCAACGGCCGGACGGGCGAAGTGCAGGGCGACCGGCCCTACAGCTTCTGGAAGATTGCGCTCCTTGTGCTGTCAATCCTGCTGGTCATCCTCGTCATCTACCTCTTGGCGAATTCCAGGTGAACGTGGTGGGCCAATCTCTGACAAAAGGAAAAGGCGCTCTCGACGGAGCGCCTTTCCCTTTATTCAAACTGGGGCGGCTAGTGGGGCTCGAACCCACGACCTCTTGATCCACAATCAAGCGCTCTAACCGACTGAGCTATAGCCGCCATCTACTTTGCCTGTGACTTATGATTACATCACACGACGCATTTCCGCAAGCACGAGCGTTAAGTGAATACCCCCGACTGGACTCGAACCAGTGGCCCTCTGCTTAGAAGGCAGATGCTCTATCCGCTGAGCTACGGGGGCACATCAATCAGAAGCGTGGGGATGTTAGCACGCGGGTCGCGGTCGGCGTCAACCGGGCCGTTGAGTCTCTTTTGATGAAAAAAGTCGGGCGCGGCGGGGGTTGTGGTAAAGTGGCCCGAAAACCTTTGCGGAGTGAGTATGAGACACCGTAGGAATCAGGCGCGCTGGATCGCGCTGATGATCGCCACAGGCATCGCGCTCTACTTATGCTGGCAGATGCTGCAACCTTTCGTGGAGGTGTTGGCGTGGGCTGCCGTGCTGGTTGTCGTCTTCTACCCGGTCCACAGGCGGCTCGTGGCGCGCACGGGTAAGCCGTCGGCCAGCGCGGCGCTCTCGTCCCTGCTGGTCGTTGTGACGATTCTCCTGCCCGTGACGCTCATCGTCATCGCCCTCGTACACGAATTGGGCGGCTTCGCTCAGAATCTGCAAGCCAACATACAGACGCTCCTGGACCCGAACTCGCCCACCACCGGGCGCTTCCTCAACTGGCTGGGGCAGTACGTCAACGTCGAGCAGTTGCGCTCGCAGGAATTTCTGGCCGAGCGTTTGAAAGGGCTTGGCAGTGCCATTGCGCCGACCACGTTGCGTTTCGTCGGCGGGTTGGCCGGCATCGTCATCGAATTCTTCTTCATCATCTTCACGATGTACTACCTTTTCCGGGACGGTAACCGGATCGTCGCGGCGCTCCCGGATGTGTTTCCGCTGGAAAGAGCGCAGAGCGAAAAAATTCTCGCGCGCACGCGCGAAGTGATCTCGGCGAGCCTTTACGGGGTGCTCGTCATAGCCTCGATTCAAGGCACTCTGGGCGGGCTCATGTTCTGGATTCTGGGGCTGCCGTCCCCGATTGTCTGGGGCGTGGTGATGACGCTGCTTTCCATGATTCCGATGGCGGGGGCTTTCATCGTGTGGGTCCCGGCGGCGCTCTTCCTGGGGCTGACGGGCCACTGGACGAAGGCCATCATCCTCGCCGCCTGGGGCGCGCTCGTCATAGGCACCGTGGACAACTTCCTGCGCCCGAAGCTGGTCGGTGAAAAGACCAAGCTGCACGAGTTGTTCATCTTCTTCTCGGTCATCGGCGGACTGAAAGTCTTCGGCGTGCTAGGCATCGTCCTGGGACCGGTTGTCCTGGCCGTCACGCTCGCGCTGCTAGACATTTTCAGGCAGGTCGAGCAGACGGAAGAAGAGAACGCCCGAGAGCCGACGCTCGTCGAGCAGGCGGCTTTGAAAGAGTCCACCCCGGCCCCGGAAACAGGTTAGGAGACCGAGCGAGTGGACGCGTGCCCCTCGACGATTCATCCGTTGAGAAAATATTTGGCGCTATCCAAACCAGAGGATCAAGGTGACGGTTGACGAAAAGAGAAGCCCGTGGCAGACGCTGCGGTCCAGGGACGTGTACGAAAACGCCTGGATTAAGGTGCGCGAGGACGCGGTCATTCGCCCGGACGGCGAGCCGGGCATTTACGGCGTGGTCCATTTCAAGAACATAGCGGTCGGCGTCCTCGCCGTCGAAGGCGAGTTCATCTATTTGGTCGGGCAGTATCGCTACCCGCTCGAAAGGTATTCGTGGGAGATTCCAGAGGGCGGATGCCCGGAAGGCGAAGACCCGCTCGACGCCGCCAGGCGTGAATTGGAAGAAGAGACGGGCCTGCGCGCCGCCAACTGGGAAAAGATGGGCGAAGCACACCTCTCGAATTCGGTCTCGGACGAGCACGCCGTCTGGTATCTAGCCACAGGGCTCACGGAAGGCAAACACCACCCGGAGGGAACAGAGCAGTTGGAAGTCCGCCGCGTCACCTTCGCGCGGGCTCTGGAGATGGCGCAAACGGGTGAGATCACGGACGCGCTGAGCCTGCTGGCGATTATGCAGTATCAGATGACGGCGCTGGCGGCGAAGAAGGGCGGAGCGGACGTTTGAGGCTCAAAAGGCTTGTTTCCCGGACAGAAAAAGACCGCCGGCAGTCAACGCTGGCGGTCTTCAAAATTGCGAGAGTATTTCTAAAAGCCTTACGCGGCGCGGCGATCATCCGCCGTTTCGGCGAAGACGCGGCGACCGTTCAATGCGTCATCTATGATTTCACGCACTGCCGAGGTGTCCGGGTTAACGTCCATCCGGTCACAGGCGCGCAGATGACGAATGATGCCCTCTGTCGCGATGTCCAGGGCCGACCCGCTCAATTTCGAGAAACGGCGCGCCTGGATGTGGTCAATTCTCAGAAGCCGCTCATCCAGCGGCAGATGCCTGTCAAAAGTCACTTGTGCTAGCTCCTTGTATGCTCTCGAAAGCTCGTTTTACCTTCCCCTCAACACGCGCCCCCGAGGCAGTATTGTTAAGAGAGATTTTAGATGCCTGCCTCACTTCGTGGGATGCAAAACCATTGCATTTCCCAGGAAATTTTGTCAGGAAGGCAGACATAGAGCTTGTTCCCACAGATAGTTTTCTATATCTGTCCCTAACAAAACGGATGATTGTAGAGGAAAATCCCTGAAAATGGAAGATTTTTTTCTGGACAGGTAGTGAATTGGCCTTGAAAGGCGTGCGGGCTGGGCGAAATCAGCGGGTTTTCTTAGGGAAAAGGGCAAAAGTGACAGCGCCGCCCGAGTATTCTGCCGTGCAGAGCAGAATCCTCAAGGCGGCGCTCTTGGTATTGAAGAACGTATGCTTTGAAAACAACCTAACCCTTTTTGGGAACGACTGAATCCTTCATGCTTTTACCGACGCGGAATTTGAGCGTGGTTTTGGCCGGTATCTGAATTGTCTCGCCGGTGGCCGGGTTACGGCCTTCGCGAGCTTTCCGCTCGGAGAGGACGAGTTTGCCGAAGCCCGGCAAAGCGAACTCGCCGTTTGATTTAACTTCCGATTGAGCCAGATTCGACAACTCGTCGAACAGCTCCTTGACTTGCGCGCGCTTGAGCCCGAACCTCTCGGCGAAGTGGTTGAGCACTTCGGATTGGGTCATGCGCTTCTTGCCTGCCGCTGTGGTCGCCATGGCGTAGTCTGATTACCTCCAAGAAAGTGGGCGAAATTGAAAAAGCTTATAGACCAACATATATCACACTAAAAGCCCTCGCGTCTCCCCAAAAACAGCGATTTTCAGCCATTCCGCGTGAATTTTTTGAAATCTGAGGGCCGAACCCTGGCCCCCGCCAACGATGGCATCCCTGAGGCCGTGACCTACTACACAAAAAAAGCAGCCCGCGGCTGCTTCCCCTGTTGATGAATGGTCGGGGCGAGAGGATTCGAACCTCCGACCTCTCGGTCCCAAACCGAGCGCACTACCAGGCTGTGCTACGCCCCGACTGACAAAATCCAAACGACGCATTCTAGCGGCCGGCTACAAGAAGGGTCAAGGCGTAGTTTGAAAATGACTGACCAGGAAGGAGCGCGCAGCCTTCAGGGCGAGCGCTCGGTGACTGATGTCCTGTTTGATTTCCGCAGTCAGTTCTCCGAAGGTCTGCTCGAAGCCGTCAGGGAGAAAGACAGGGTCGTAGCCGAAGCCGTGCGTCCCGCGCGGTGCGTGGACGATACTCCCCTCGCAGGTGCCCGCCGAGAGATTCATGACTTGCCCGCGCGGGTCCGCAATCGCTATCACGCAGACAAAGCGCGCGCGCCTGTCTTTCGCACTCGCCCTGGAAAGCTCTTCGAGAAGGCGTGTCACGCGGTCGGCGTCGGTCAACCCTACGCCCCCGTAGCGGGCCGAGAAGACGCCGGGCGCGCCGCCGAGTGCGTCAACTTCCAGGCCCGAATCGTCCGCCAGCGTCCAGAGACCCGTTTGCTCGGCGTAGCCCTGCGCCTTGAGGGCGGCGTTGTCTGAAAACGTCCGGCCCGTCTCTTCGACTTCTCGCGCCGACGGGAACTCCGAGAGGTCTCTGAGCCGCAGCGGAAGTTCGGCCAGCAGGGAGCGTAGCTCCACGACTTTTCCTTTGTTGCCCGTGGCAATTAGCAGTTCGTGTGTCATTACTCTCCCGCCGTCATGATGGCCGCGCCGCGCTGGTTTCGCTCCCCCGAAAATAAATTTTGCCAGCCGGAGGGTTTCGTGCATACAATCAATTGGGCGCGCTCCCGGTCCGGCGAGCCCGAAAGACGATTATAAGGTGGATGCCTGACCATGTTCAGTACCATAGCGGAAGCGACCCCGCCCCCGAAAGATAAAGATTTCCTCCCGCCATCCGTAGAGCGCGACAGCCACGGCGACATGGACGCCGGGACGCACGCGCGCGAGATCAGCATGTGGCTGCGCGCCCTTCGCAGCTTCTTCAACACATACAATCATCCGCTCCCGGAAGGGAACCAAGAGGGGCTGGTCACGCACGACTGGACTAACGAACTAAAGATCGCGCGCGGAACGTTGCTACGCGCGTCCGAGCTGGTGTTCCAATCCGTTCACTTCGAGCAATCGGATAACACCATCTTCGACGAGCCGGATGCTGCGGCCACGCTCGACACTCTTTCGCCGCAGGGTTCGGCCGAAGAGATAAAGACGGGGGTGACGGACGACGCGCTTCTGGCGCTCGCGGGATCGCTCGGAGACGCCTGTGACCTGTGCCAGTCTCTGCTTGAGCTGCGACCCGTCAGCTTACACGCCTGGGGGAACCTGGGTGAGAGTCTGAATCGTGATTTGGGCCGGCTCGATGGCACAAAAATTCTGACGCGGCTTTACAGTCGTCAGGAAACGCTCAACATCCCCGCGCCGCTCTTAGACCTCACGCGCGAAACCATCAAGTCGCCCGCGCTGGGCGCGGACATGGTTCAGGTTTTCAACAGCCTCTACAGGCTCCTCGGTTACCTGCGCTTCGTCGAAACTCTGCTGCGCCGCGACCAGCCGCTCAAACTCTCTCTGCCCGTCTTCACGCTCGTGCACGACGAGGCGCGGGCGCTGACTGAATTCATCAAGGGGCGCGCGATGTGCGACGAAGAAATGGAGAAGAGCGTCTTCGAGGCGCTGGACAGCACGAGCTATGCGATCTCCATGGAGCTGCGCAAGGTCTTCGCGCACGAGTTGGTGGGACTCAGTTCGCTCCAACAGGCACCGTTGATTTACGTCAAGGTGGAGAACGCGCATGGGCTGCTACGCGACTCCTTCCAGCAATCGGTGGTCGGGCTCGCGCAGGTTTTCGACCCAGCGCTCGACGGCGCGCAACTCTTCGACGCATTCCGCACGCGGCTCGGACAATCGCTCGCGCTCCGCCGCGACCTGTGGACGCTGCTGCAACTCGTCAGGCGCTGCGAAAATGAGCCAGAGATGGTCGAGCATCTTCTCAGGACGCTCGCCTGGTTCCGCGACGGGAGCCTGCGCTACCTGATGTTCAAGGACTGGGATGCCTGCGAGCGCTTCATGGAAGAGGTTGACGCCACGCGCGTGCGCGCGGAACTGGCTCCCGTGCTACACCGCTTCACGGCATACCTGGAAGCCCTCAGCAGCCAGGTCAACATGCGCGCCGTACTCATCAATCACCCCTTCGATTACCCCAAGCTGGAAGACTGATAAGAGCGCGTCTCAACTCCAAAACTCAGCCCCTCGCGCGTTACAGCTTCTCAACGCGCTTCCGCCGTCGCGTCGTCGGCCGGGGCGAATTGCGAGGCGAGCGCGCCGAACTGTCCGAATGAGGAGCGCGTTCTTCTCTCAAAGCCTCGGTCGGCGAGGCGCGTCTCGCTGACCGCGTAACGTAACTGTCTGAGCGCTTCTTCGAGTTGGGCGTCATTCGCAGGGCGTTCGCGCACGCCGCGTTGGGCCGCGAGGGCCGTGACGAAGGTCCGCGCGGGCGCGGCGTCCGCAGTGTAGGTTACGACGTTCGCAGGGCCAGAGTCCGAGGTGGGCCGCACCGTTCGCTGGTAATCGTCGTCGGCGACGAGGGTGCGCCCGGAGCCTCGCGCCTCCAGGCAGCGGCGCAAATTCTCGGCTGTTCCCATAATCAGGTAGGCACCGACGAAGCTGGCCGCGTCCTTCTTCTCGTTGTCGGAGACGAGCAGTTCGGTCCCGGCGACTGTTTCGACGCGCGGCTTCGCGCCGAACCGTTTGGCGATAAAGTCACGCAGAATCTTTTCGTCGCGTACCTGTACGACCGTCACCGTGTTTGATCCCGAATCGTCCAGACGCGCGGTCACTATCTCCGGGCCGATGGCGCGCAAGAAGCTGTCAGGCTCGTCTATGCCGTAGGGCTTGAGCGAGGCATTCAGCAGGCGGGTGATTAAAATCGCGCCGAGCGTGTCGGCCTGCGAGATGATGGCGTCGTTCAGTCCGCGCCAGGCCTGGGCCGGCTCGCTGTAGTTGTAACGCGACAGGGAATAGATGTCGGCCGGCAACAACTCGCCCGCGGCCGAAGTCTCATTTTGCCGCGAGCCGAGTGCGGCCCGCAGCCTCTCGGCGACGCCGTTTTCGAGCGCGAGAAAGTAACGGTCCTCGATTGCGCCGCCGGAGACGCGGGCGCTCCAACCAGCGGCCCCTAGAATTTTTTTGGCGAGCGGCGGCAACATGCTCGCGGCCGCGCTCTGCGCACGCGGGTCCTGCGAAATCTGCCCTGCGTAGGCCGTGGCCGCCATCTCAAGCAGTCTCGCGGTGCCTTCCGGCGAGACGTAGCCGAACGCGAGCGCGTCGCTCCCGCCGACGCGCCGGCGCATCTCCAACACTTGCTGGTTACCCTCAAGGCTCGGCCGCTCGCCGCGGCGAACTGCGAGACACGCCTGAACGGCCGATTCATCGTTGCCGATGACGGCGACGCTTCCCGTCACGGCCGCGACGATGCGCCGCCCGCCGTCCGGCGAACTCCACGTGATGAACTTCGCGCCGTCAACCTCTTTTGTCTCGACGCGCGGCTCGACGTAAGCGCGCCGCGCGAAGTCACCGACGCGCTTCTCGACGGCGCTCTGCAAACGCCCCTCGCCCGTGTGACTTTCAACCACGACCGCGTAAATGGGCTTGATCTTCAGAGTGTCTCCGGCGTCCGCCGCCTCCAGGCCAAGTACGGCGACGGCTATCTGGGCGCGCGAGAGGACGACCGCGTCGGCTGGGCCAATTCCCGTCCACGAGGCCAGGCGGCTGAGCCAGCCCAGGTTACCCAGGTTCGAGCGTATGCCGGCGGCCGGGGCGAGCGCCTTCCAGGCGTCCGTGTTGATGACGCCGGTGGCTATGTCCGGCAGGTCGTCGGCCTCAAGGTAGACGAGCGCGTCGGCGGGGACATAGGCCGTCATGTCCACCTTGCGCGGGTAGTTCCACCACACCCAGACGGCCAGAACGATGAGCAGGGCTAGAAAGACCAGTAGTGCTTTGCGAAGAAATTTCATCCCGCCTGCATCGTAGCGTCTACGTCATGCGGCAGGCAAGCAGGGCACGAAGGACGTGCGGCGGGCAGCGCGAGCGGGCCGCACGTTGATGAGCCCTGTTGACTGTGATACTTTGATTCGTGATTTCATCATCCTTCAACTCAAGGCAGTGCCGCACGAAGTCTTCGTGCAGTCCGGGAGGACTTACCGCGTATGGCTTACCGCGAGCTCAGCCCGCAGTCGCGTGCTGAGGCCGATTTCGACGAGTTCCTGGAGAGCCTGCGCCGCGCGCTGACGGACGGGCGGCGCGACCCCAACGATGTCGTCCGCGATACGCTCTACGAGCTTTACTACGGGGCGGGCGGATTGAGCGAAGGCGAGTCGCGCGCCCCCGACCCGTCGAATTTGTCGCCTTCTGCGCGCGCCGTCCTGCACACCTTCGACCCACGCAACGTCACGACCGAGCCCGAGTATTACACGGACATAGACGCCGCTGCTTACGGTGAGCGAAAGCCTTTCATCTGGCTGTGGCAGATGTACGACCGCTCCCCTTTGGGCCAGAACGCACACCTCGGGCACCGCTTCCGCCGGATGCTCGCGCCGCTCATCTTCCGCCGCGTCGGCGAGAATTTTAAGTGCTGGCACTTCGTCGAGTGGTCTTACGGCTACAATTTATCGTTCGGCGACAACGTCGTCATACACCGTCACGTCCTCCTGGACGACCGTGGCGGGATAGAGATCGGCAACAACGTCTCCATCTCCGACTACGCCAACATCTATTCCCACACACACGATGTCGAGGACATAAACAAGGTCTACAACCTTACGACGCGCATCGGCGACGGCGCGCGCCTCACCTATCACGCGACCGTGCTGGCCGGCACACAGGTCGGCGAACACTCTATGGTCGGGACGAGCGCTGTCACGACCCGTGACGTGGAGCCTTACCACGTCAAAGTGGGCATCCCGGCCAGGACCGTCAAACTCAAGCGCGGGGCGGCCACGGGCGAGGAAGAGGACGAAGACGTTAAGAGAATCAGCGAGCGTTAAGAGCCTGCCCGGTTGGGCGAGGCGGGCATCAATCGGGTCGAGGAAGAGGCGAATGCAATCAATCAAGGATTTACTGACGACTAAAGAAGAGAAGCCGGCGATGGTCGTCGTGATGAACAGAATCGCGGTGGCCGAAGGCCGCGAGCAGGAGTTCGAGCAGACCTTTGCCGCGCGCGACCGCGCCGTTGACCGGATGCCAGGCTTCGTTGATTTGCAGGTCTTGCGTCCGTCCGAAGGGCGCACTTACGTCGTCATGACCCGCTGGAGATCGCGCGCAGCCTTCGAAGAATGGACGAAATCACAGACCTTCATCTCGGCCCACCGCAAACAGTCGCCGGGCCTGGCCGAAGGCCGACCCACACTGGAAATCTACGAAGTTCTTGCCGACTGAGAATCTGGAACCAAACCCTCACGATTCCAGAATAATTCCCGAAACAGCCCCAAACATCGGCCTGAGTCTGGACTTATATCCTTGCCTAATCGCGGTTTAAACGATGAAAAATAGCGATTGACAATGGTTGGCCCGTGTTGTACCCTAACTTCGACGGTGGTTCTTAAACCGCCTAGACAGGGGCAGACGGCCCTTGATTTCAGCAGAGCAGGGCGCGGCACGAATTAAGAGGCAGAGAGATTTTTCGGACCGAGCCGCCTTTTGAAAGTCAACCGATAAAGGCACACCCCGTGCGAGCGGGGGCCGCAAAGCCTACGGGGGTCGGACGCAGAGTTTGTCGCTGACCCGGCCGGGCTGCCGAAGTGTGACGGCCAATCCGGCGAAAAGACCTTTTCGCCTTGTCCTTCCCGCTTTCCAATTCGTTTTGACTTCGACGCTCGCACCCGAGATGTTCAACCCGCGTTTCTCCCCCAGACCTTGAGCTCCACTCGCGCTCAGCATCATCAGCCATGAACATTCGTTGCGTCGAGACCACAATGAAACCCGCGAGCCAGATACCGCAGACGAAGACCACTAAACTCACAAGAGCGCGCAAGGCGCGTCTGCGTCTCCGACAACTTCATCGCAGGCAATCTTCGATGTCGAGAGGAAAACAGTAGATCATGTTAAAAAAAGGTTTCGGCAAAAAGAACCTGGTCGGGGTGGACATCGGCTCCAGCTCCGTCAAAGCCGTCGAGTTGCAGGGCAAGCCCGGCAGCCTACAGCTCCTCAGTCTCGGCTATGAGAATCTTCAAACGGACTCCATCGTTGACGGGCAGATCATGGAGTTGAACGATGTCTCGAACGTCATCACGAACATCTTCCGCGAGCACCAGATCAAGACGGACCGCATCGCGGCGGGCGTGAGCGGCCACTCCGTCATCGTCAAGAACATCGTCGTCCCGCAGATGAGCGCCGACGAGTTGGAAGAGTCAATCGAGTGGCACGCCGAAGAGCACATCCCCTTCGACATCGCGGACGTGAGTCTGGACTACCAGGTGACGGGCTCCTCGCCAGACGCCTTACACGTCTTGATGGCCGCCTGCAAGCGCGACAAGATCGCCAACGTCAAGCAGGCCATACAGCTTGCCGGCAAGCAGCCCGCGATCATTGACGTTGACGCCTTCGCCCTCCAGAACTGCTACGAGGTGAACTACGAGCCGCGCCCCGGCCAGATCGTGGCGCTCCTGAACATCGGTGCCGCTACGATGAACATCAACATCCTGAACGGCAACCGCTCCGTCTTCACGCGCGACGTGTCGGTCGGCGGCAGCCAGTACACCGGCCTTTTGCAGAAAGAGTTCGACCTGACGTTCGACGAGGCCGAGGCGGTCAAGCGCGGGATGCCCGCCCCCGAAGGCAAGGACACGCAGGGACTCGAACAGATACTTGAGACCGTCTCGGACATCCTGGCCCTGGAAATCTCCAAGACGATGGACTTCTACCGCGCGACGTCTGAGGAGGGCGACGGGACGGTGCAGAAGATTCTGATTTCGGGCGGCGGCTCAAAGCTCGCCGGGTTCCCCGAATACCTCGCCACCCGCTTCGAGATTCCCGTCGAAGTCTTCGACCCGTTCCGCCGGATCAAGGTTGACGCGAGACGCTTCGACCCGGACTACATGCGCGAGGTTGTGCCGGAGATGGCCGTGGCCGTCGGTCTCGCTTTGAGGGGAGTAGACGCACAATGATCAAAGTCAACCTTTTAGATTCCGTCACCGACAGAGCCAAAGGCACCGCCGCCGTCGTCGAGCAGAAGGTAGCGAACCCGCGCATGCAGACGCTGCTGCTCGCGCTCGTCATCTTCGGCCTGCTCACGGCCGGGATGCTCTACGATTACTACAGCGCGACGGGCGCGCGCGAAAGTGCGCAGGCCGAGAAGGTCGAGCAGGAGCGCATCCAGACGCAGATGGTCGCCGTCAACAAAGAGCGCGCCGATCTCGAACGGAAGACGGCGGACGTTCAGGTCCGCATTGACGCCATTCAGAAGCTGCGCGCCTCGCAGCAGGGACCGGGTACGGTTCTGCGCGAGATCAAGTCGCGCTTCGACAGCGTGCCCGGCCTTTACCTGAAGAGTGTGGAGCAGGCCGGCACGGAGCTGACCATCAAGGGCGAGTCGCCGAACGAGGCTTCGGTGACGAACTTCGCCAAGAGCCTGGAGTTCTCCTCGGGCCTCTTCACCAACCTGAGCATCGAGACGCAGCGCGAAGAGGTTAAGGTCGAGAAGGCGGAAAGCGCAGCCCCCGCTCAGCCCGAAGACAAGGACGCCCCCAAGCCCGAGGTCGTCGCCTTTACCATCAAGTGCACGTATGTGCCGGAGAGCCCCGCGGCGTCAGCCGCCGCTCCGGCCCCCGCCAACCAGATCGCGCAGAAATAAGAGATCGCCCGCGCAGCCGTTCTGACGGACGCGTCGAAGGGAAGAAGTCGAGATGAAAATAGGAAACTTGCACGAACTACCTTGGTACTACCGCCTGGCAATCTTCGGCGGCATCGCCGTCGTCCTCTACGCAGGCTTCTGGTACTTTATGACCAAAGGAATGCATGAAGAGGTCGAGACGCTCCGCGGGGAAGTCGCGTCGCTCAAGCAGAAGAACGCGGGCGCGCAGATTGACTCGCAGCGCCTTGCCAACTTCAAGGCCCTGTACCAGAGCAAGCAGCAGGAGTATGACGATCTGAAAGCGCTCCTCCCGGAACAGCGTGAGCTGACCAACGTGCTTCAAGGGATACAGGACCGCGCGCACAACGCCCGGCTGGTCCTCAAGAGCTTCTCGCCGAAGGACGACTTCCAGCAGGATTTCTATAACGGCAAGAAGATTTCGGTCGGCGTCACCAGTTCGTTCTCCAGCCTGCGCGAGTTCTTTGAATTGATGGCGCGCTACCAGCGCATCGTCTCGATCACGAATTTAGAGATTACACAGTTGGAGAAGCAGGGTCAGGGCAAGACGATTAACGCCAATTTCGAACTGACGGCCTATTATGTCTCCGCCGAATCGCTCCAGCAGCAGGCAGCGCCGCCCGCGCCCGCCGCGAAGGGCGCTGCCCCTGCGGCGGCCCCGCCCACCGAAGCGCCCAACCCCCCCGCCAAGTAAATGTTTCTTTAGTTAACGCCAACGCCGCGAACGGGCGGCATCTCCGAGAGAGAACATCATGAGGACTTACGCATACACGATTCGTTACGCCGTCGCCGGTCTCGTCCTGCTGGGCGCGCTCGCAGTCTTCGGCGCGCAGCAGAACGTCTCAGCCCAGGAAGCGGGCAAGGAAAGCGCTCCGGCGAAGGTCCGCCGGACAAACGACCCCTTCGCCAAATACGTCCCGCCCGTGAGGAAGACCAAGAAGGTTGCCAGCGCCTCCGCGCCGGTCGCGCCCCCGAGCATCCAGGAGCGCATCGAGGGCTACAAGGCGCAGAAGCTGGCGGCGATGAACCGGCAGTTGCCTGCGCCGAAACCGACGACCGCGCTCCTTCTGAGCGAGATGCAGGTGACGGGAATCTTTCGCACGCCGCGAGGCTACGCCGCGATGATCGAGGCCACGCCCATCAAGCTCTCCTACACGATCTACCCCGGAGAGACTTTCTTTGACGGCCAACTGGTTGC
Source organism: Pyrinomonadaceae bacterium (assembly GCA_035253525.1). Lineage (GTDB taxonomy): Bacteria > Acidobacteriota > Blastocatellia > Pyrinomonadales > Pyrinomonadaceae > QHXM01. The sequence continues at coordinate 23,652 of DATFCB010000609.1, forward strand.
CATCGAGGAAGACCGCCTGGTCTTCCGCCGCGAGACTCGCTGGAGCGACGGCCGCGTCCAAAAGGTCGTCGAGAATAAGCCGCTGCGCCAACCCAACGCCGTCACGGATTCGCTGACGGTTTCCAGGGCCGCGGCCGAAGGCGGCAGCGGGGCCGCAACAGCAGCAGCAGCTACAGCAGCGCCAGCCGAAACTCCGTCCACCGGAGGCGACAAGGCCCCCACCCCTGAGCAGAAGTAACTTTTCCGGCCACGTGCGGGCACAGGGAGCCTGAGCCCTGCGCCCGCACGTGACCTCGAACCCCACACGCACCGAGCGCACTCCGATAGACACTCAGGCCCACTACCTTGAGCTTTATCGGGTGCGCGCTAGTTTGACAATCCACCGGGCTCCAAGTCTCCGCTTTGTGCGGCGCGCGCTTCAAAACTCTCAAGAGAAGGTTAACGAGCGTAGCGCGTGGCGGGGAGTGTGGCCCCCTGGCTTCCCTTAAGGAGGGAATATGTTTAGACACTTGTCCGAAATCACCACGCGAGGGGCGCTCGTTCTCCTCCTGGTGTGCACACTCTCCTGGCCCGCGTTCGCGGGCACGAAGACGCAGCCGGTGGCGACCAGCGTCAGCGCCTACACCTCCGGCTCGTCCACGCTCATCACCATCTACGGCACGGCCCCGATGGCCTACTCCGTCTCCCGGCCCGACTCGCGCACCATCATGCTCAACCTGCCGGGTACTGACGCGTCGCGCCTGGCCGACAGCTACTCGGTCCGCTCGCCCCTCGTCGCCGGCGTCATCGTCGAGCGCGAGTTGCGCGGGCCGCAGGACATGTCGGCGCGGATGAAAGTAGCGCTGCTCGCGCCCGCGCGCGAGCGCTCTAAGCTTGCCGACAACAGCTTGATGTTGGAGCTGACACCGGCGGGTGACGCCGCGCCGCAGGGCGTGAAGGCTGTGGAGGTGGCGCACGCCGAAGAGACGGACGCGCTCCCTGCGCCGCAGCAGGAGCCGAAGCCGAAGGCCACTCCGACCGTGCAGATCAGCCCGTCGCAGGACGGTCAGCAGTCGCAGGGCGAGCAGTACGGCCGGCCCGGCTTCGTCGGCGAGCCGATTAATCTCAACGTCGTCAATGCCGACATCCGCGATATTCTCAACTACATCACGGAGCAGTACGGCGTGAACTTCGTGATTGACAATTCGGTCCAGGCCGTCCCCGTCACGGTCAACGTCACGGACGTTCCCTGGAACGTCGCGCTCGACGCGATCCTCCGGGCCAACCGCCTCGGCGTTGACGCCAACGGGAACATTCTGCGCATCGCGACCATCGAGGTTTTGGCGAACGAGGCCGCCGCGCAGCAGAAGATTAACGACGCGCGGCTCGACAATTCGCCTTTGCTCACGGAATTCATCCGCCTCAACTACGCGCGCGCTTCGGGCACGCTGGCCCAGGCCGCCGGCTCGACCGGCGGGTTCGCGGGCGGCGCGACCAACCTGAGTTTTTCGGGCGGCGCGGGCGGCGACGCCACGGGCGGCGGCGGCGACCAGGGCTTGCTCCCCATCATCCAGCGCCGGCTTTCGCGCCGCGGGGCCATTGAAGTTGACGGCCGCAGCAACACGCTCATCGTGACGGACGTTAAAGAGAACATCGAGGCCATCCGCCAGTTGGTCGCCATCCTCGACCAGCCCGAGCCGCAGGTCGAGATCGAGACGCGTATCGTCATCGCTTCGCGCAACTTCAGCCGCGACCTCGGGGCGCAGTTGGCGTTTTCAGCCTCTAACCCCAG